>NZ_CDRJTB010000089.1:0-25426 GCF_976954365.1 Paenibacillus sp. Marseille-Q9583 | reverse complement strand
GGATGAGGTTCGTGTTTCTGATCTGCTGCCGGACGGCAGCCTTACCGGTGAGAAGTTGGCAAAAGAATCCGTAGATTCAAACCATCTGGCACCAGGAAGTGTAAATGGAAGTCATCTGAGTCCAAGTACAGTAAAAGGCCGTCATATCCGGCACGGAGAGATTACTCTGGCTCATCTGTCAGAAGAGGTTCGTAGTTCAGATCTGCTACCAGACGGTAGTATTCCTGGGAAGAAGCTGGAGGGGGGATCCATTCATGCTTTCCATTTGGCTCCAGGTAGCGTGTATGGTGGGCATTTAGCAGGTGGTACGATAGATAGCCGCCATATCCGGCAAGGAAGTATTAACCTGAATCATCTGGCAGAAGAGGTATTTAGCGCCGATCTGTTACCAGAAGGAAGTATTACAGGTGAGAAATTAGAGGGTGGATCTATCCAATCATTCCACCTGGCTCCAGGTAGTGTGTATGGCGGTCATTTGGCAGGGGATACGGTGGATAGTCGCCACATTCGAGATGACAGCATCACCTTGAAACATCTTGCAGAAGAGGTGCGTAGCGCCGATCTGTTGCCGGAAGGCAGTGTTACCGAAGAAAAACTAGCTGAAGGTTCAGTGAGTTCTTTACATTTACAGCCATGGAGTGTGTACGGAGAGCATCTTGCTGACCAGATTGTAGCAGATCGGCATTTGCAGCCTGGTATCATCAAACTGGAGCATCTTGCGGATGAAACACGTAGCTCTGCGCTGCTTCCTGATGCGAGCATCAACGGAGCTAAGCTGCAGGCAGGTAGCATCGAGTCCACTCATCTGGCTGATGGTGCGGTAGGAACGACAGAGCTTCAGGATGAATCGGTTGTAGCTTCCAAAATCTCTTCCTTCGCCATTCAAGCCCGTCATCTAGAGGAAGAAAGTGTTCAGGATTATCATATTGCTCCTGGTGCAGTAAATGGTGCTCATTTGGCAGTGAATTCCGTAAATGCTGAACATTTATCCTTCAGCCCAATTCAGACTGCAGGGAAGCGAGAAGCGCTTCAGCAGTTTGGAATGACAGCATTCATGTTCAATGGGGATGCTGCGAGTGTGGAAGTGACCGTATCGTTCGATGAGAACTTTGGTCATACTGGTTATGTGCTCGTCGCTATGACGAATCAACCTTACTTCTATGCTTCCTTAAAGAGCAGAGCCAATGGAGATGCAGTGATACAAGTGGTGCGCTTGCGCGAAACTCCGCATTTCTATGGGGTCATCTCTTGGATTGCTATCGGTGCTCCATTAGCCAGACCAGCAGTGGATGATCGTGTGTTTGATTAATTCGCAATGATGATGTACAAAATGCTAAGCGCAGCCGATGGCTGCGCTTTTTGTTGTGTTGTCCTCTTAGCAATTAAGAGGGTGAGTACATTTGTCCTGTTTTCCACACGACAGGAGACAAAGGCCGTTACCCTGTTTGGCGTAGTACATAAACTGTGATGTAACCCTCAGCCTGACGAATAGGCTCTGTAAGGAAGGTGGATGAGCATGAAGCCCAAACGTACTTCTGCCCGCCGCACGGGACGGCGGGTCTCTCGGATCAAACGGCGGACTTCACGCCCAGTGCGGCAAGTCGCCGCAATCCCTATCGTTAACCATCCAAATCCCTATGTTTCTGTTATTATTCCTGCCATGAACGAAGCGAAGACCATTGCGGGAGTGATAGCCGGAGCTAGAAGGGTCCATCCGCGCTGCGAGGTTATTGTAATCGTCAACGGATCAGCCGATCAAACGGCAGAAATTGCCCTTTCGCTTGGTGCGCATGTTATTTCCTATGAGTTGCCGCTGGGACACGACGCTGGTCGCAGTGTCGGAGCAGAGGTAGCTAAGGGAGAGGTTCTCTTGTTTACCGATGGAGATTTAGTGATTCCTGCCTCGGGGCTACGTCCTTTCGTCACCGCCATTAGTGGTGGCGCAGACATAGCGCTTAATGATTATTCCGGACCGGTACGGAGACTTTCGCCCCATCCGGTGGTGCTGTCCAAACATGCACTTAATATTTTACTTGGCCGTCCGGATCTAAAAGGATGTTCGATGACGGCGGTTCCGCACGCAATCAGCCGAAGAGCGCTTGAAATCTTAGGGAGTCAATCATTATCTCGTCCCCCTCTGGCACATGCTCAGGCAGTTCTGAGTGGTTTACGTGTGGTAGCTGCTCACAAAGTGCATGTAGGGAAACTGAATGCGGTCAGACGTAAGGAAGATGGCACAGATCCTTTGCAGCAGTTGATTACAGCAGATCATATGGAGGCTGTATCCCTCTTGCTTGAACACCGGGGAAACAGGGCGGGGTTCAGCGACGGAACCCGGCGCAGAGAGATGGTGAGATGATGGTTGATCTGTTACAAGTATCTGGTAGCTCTGCCGTTCGACGAGGAACAGCAACTCGTACGGTAAAGAAACGTTCAGCATCTAGTCAGGCCAAAACAACACTGGCACCCCGCCAAAGGGTAGCGAATCGTTCGGTAAAAAGAGGCACCCCTACCGCTCGGCCACCGATTCTGTCTCGGCAATCAAAGGTGAGTCGCGAGGTGCTGAATTTACCGAGCTTACGTGGGACCTTGTCAGTTATTATCTCCGCGCGTAACGAGGAGCAGACCTTGGGACGTCTGCTGCAACAGGTATCGCGGCTGGGACCATCTGAAATTATCGTCGTGCTTAACGGTTGCAGCGATAGCAGCTTTCCCATTTCCAGACAATATCGTCAAGCAATAGTTGTGCATTGTCCGGAGTCAGTTGGACATGATGTGGGGCGGGCTATTGGTGCGAAGCTGAGTCGAGGAGATATTCTGCTTTTCCTGGACGGAGATATGGTTATCCCTGCATCTCAGCTCGGATTATTCACAGCAGCTGTAGATGGTGGAATTGACGTGGCTCTTAATGATTTGGATCCACTGATGCCTTCTTTTGGATTATGCGATGATGTTACTCGCAGCAAGCTGTTTTTGAATTATGCTCTTGGACGGTACGATCTCGGAGTTAGCTCTATGACGGCTGTTCCTCACGCGCTTTCCCGGAGAGCACTTGAGACTATAGGTTACCGTGAATTAATAGTTCCTCCTAAAGCCCAAGCTCGTTCTGTATTAGAGAAGCTAAGGGTGGAGAAAGTTGGAACGGTGAATGTGATTAAGCATAATCGGCTGCGTCAAGCGAACATAGGCGCTGGAAATGCTGTGGAGAAACTGATCATAGGGGATCACGCAGAGGCTCTCCTTGAGGTGCTTTCCCGACGAGATGATGGGGGCCAACTTAATAGCGAAACGCAGCGTGAATACCGCAGACAAGTAGCCGCTTGGAGGAACCGGATATGACGATGACTAGTATTATTATTCCGACTTACAACGCGTTGCCACTGCTGCGGTCCTGTGTGGAATCGATACGTGCTTATACTCCACTGCCTTACGAAATCATCGTTGTAGATAATGCTTCATCAGATGGAACGGATGCCTATTGCCGCGCGAATCGTATAACGTTTATTTCATTGCCTGAGAATCGAGGTTTTCCATCCGCCTGCAATTTGGGTCTATTGCTAGCATCAGGAGATGAATTGTTACTGCTGAATAATGATGTGGTGGTTTCCCATAGATGGTTAACTAATCTGAAGAGATCGCTATATAGTGCTCCTGAAGTTGGTATTGTTGGGCCAGTGACAAACTATGCGAGTGGACGTCAACAGGTGAAGACGGATTATGAAAGTCTGTTAGATTTTCATAAGGCTGCAGAGATAACTAACCGTTCTAATCCTCAAAAATGGTTGGAGGCTAAACGTTTGGTAGGATTATGTTTTTTATTCAAGAGAGAGCTACTTACTTCCGTAGGTCTGTTGGATGAGAGATACTCACCTGGACATTACGAGGATGATGACTATTGTTATCGCGCCAGGCTAAAGGGATACCGATTGCTCATCGCAGGGGATTGCCTTGTACACCATGAAGGAAGTGCGAGCTTCAAGCAGGTATACCATACCGGGCTACAGGAGCTGGTGGAACGAAATCGTAAGCTCTTTATGAACAAATGGAATGTGGATCCAACGAGTTTCATATAAAGTGCAGATCCGAAGGCAAAGGACTTAGATAAAGAGGAGGAAAGTAAGTGAAAGGAGTCATACTGGCGGGCGGAACAGGATCCAGACTGTGGCCGCTGACCCGGCTTATGAACAAACATTTGCTTCCGGTCGGCAAATATCCTATGGTCTGTTACGGCATAGATCGGCTTCGCCGGGGAGGGATTACCGACATTCTTCTGGTCATCAGTAAGCAATCTGCTGGTCTGTATACGGATTTTTTAGGCAGCGGTGCAGCATTTGGTGTATCTCTGACTTATAAGATTCAGGAAGCTGCTGGAGGTATTGCAGAGGCTCTCGATTTAGCAGAAGGATTCATTTTCCCTGGGGAACGGTTTGTCGTATTGCTTGGTGATAATCTGTTTATGGATGATCTGACGCCTTACGTGGAGAGCTATCTCCGGCAGCCTGAAGGTACAGCCAAGGTATTGCTGAAGCCGGTGGACGACGCACGTAGATACGGTGTTCCCGTGTTCGATAGTCAAGATTCCGCATGGATTGCTTATATCGAAGAGAAACCTGAGCATCCCAAGACCAAATTTTGCGTAACAGGTATTTATATGTACGATGAAGCTGTGTTTGACATCATCCGCCAAGTATCCCCTTCCAAGAGGGGGGAGCTGGAGATTACCGATGTAAATAATATATATGCTGCTAACCGCAGGCTCAGCTATGATGTTCTTAAGGGTTGGTGGAGCGATGCGGGGACGTTCCAGTCTCTGCGGGAGGCGGGAGAGAAGCTGAAGGATGCACTGCCATAAGTGGCAGCGGTAACGTGGAGTGGCCGGCCTTGGGTCGGGCACTCCTTTTTTATAAACTATAAGAAAGTATATCTTTCACCATACTTTGCTTATATTTCTACGAGATACGGGGGTCGTCCTCATGGACGGCACCCGTTTTTTCTTGATTGGCGCAGCAGTCCGGACGAAGGACCTGATCTCAAGCTTGCGTAGAGATATTATCTTCATCAACCCGGTTCTGTTTACGGTATTTGAGCGGTGAGGTTCCGGTCATGGTTTTAAATACTCTTCCAAAATGGGTCAGGTTACCAAATCCTGCACGCTCAGCGATTTCCGAAACGGTTAATTTAGAGTCCTGCAGCAGAGAGCGGGCTTCTTTCAGGCGGGTGTTATTTACATATTCGCTGAAAGTAAAACCGGTTGTGTCCTTGAACGTTCGGCTTAAATGGGAGGTGCTTATGGAGAACCTGTCCGATATGTATTCCAGAGACAGAGGCTCAGCGAAGTTACCGTTAATGAAATGGATGATTTGGGAAATTTTCTTATGGGTCCGGTTCGTTTCTACAAAATGCTCGTTTTGATCCGGAAGCTTTTTTCGTTGGATGAAGATCAGCAGCTCCATCAACAGGATTTTCCGATAGTAGTCGAAATTTGGAGGTCTCTTGGTGTCTTCATGAATCAATTTGCTAAAAAGATTCTCGACAAAGATCTGGTCGTTGCCGCTTAACTTGATCGCATTTGATCTGGAGTGAAAGCAGGAGAAGAGGTCGCATGGAAGAGGGCTGTCCGCAAAAAAGTCGCGAAGGAACTCCCTTTTAAACAATAAAGTAACTCTTTCGTACATCGTACCGTTTACATTAATCAGTCTGTGCAGGTCATTAGCTTTAATGAACAATAAAACCCCGCTGACGATTTGAAAGGTTCGGTCTTCTATAAAATAGTACAGCTCTCCAGACACTAAGTAGAGAATTTCATAAGCATCGTGGTAATGATTTGAAGGCATACTTGAGACATTTTTTTTCTCTCGGCTAATGTGAAAGGGATCAGACTTATAGAAGTTGATTTCCAGGGGTGTCATCTCCAATCCGGCGGGAATGATCCTCGCAGAAACATGATCCATACCTGAATCAATCGTATCACGTTCATTGACCTGTTGAACAGGATAGAAATTAAATAGCGGTAAAAGTAGAAAATCATTAACAATAACAAAATATGCAGAGATTGAATAGAAATGAATGCGCTATATTTACATATAAATCGTATTTAAGGAGGGGAAAAGAAAATCAGGGTCCGCTGCAAGTGAAAGTTAAAGCGCTTAAACTATTATCTGCGAAAAGAGGGAACGAGAGTGCAAAAGAAGGGTCATTTGAAAAGAAGGCTGCACCAATCCATTTCTTTGTTGCTCGTGCTTATACTGCTGCCATTCCAGATTGCAAATGCTGCACCTGCACCAGATGCTGTCGGTTCAGATTCAATAACCGGTGTAAAGACGATTGCCGAATGGGTGTTTGATGAGGCCGCTGAAAATGTGGGGGTAATCTCGGCTACATACGGCATCTATGAGACAGCGTCTACTTTTCGCAATGTAGGCGGTGTGTTCGAGGATGTGGATGTAAGCAAGAAAGTGATCAGCTATCAGGGCTGGGATAATGGAAACGGGAAAAAGTATTGGCTTGCTACCGTGTCTACAACCGGGTTTGAGAAGATCACCTTATCCTCTGAGCAAAATTCATCCGGGTCAGGTCCGCGTGATTTTAAAGTGCAGACGAGTGTAGACCGACAAACGTGGGAGGATGTGCCGAATACGAATCTTAAAATGGCTGTCTCCAGTTTTGATTGCCCAGGCGATACCTGCAGACTGGTGAATACTCCCCTTCCGAACAGCAATGATCGGGAAATATTATATATTCGCTGGATCGTCAGCTCCGATAGCAACACTAGGGGGAATGATGAGGGCATAGGGGGTTCAGGTTCCAGTAGAATCCGAAATATCAAGGTGTCCGGCGAGCCGATCCCAGGGAAAGAACCTGTCATTCCTACCGTAGATCTTGTCCAGCAGCCTGCAGACGGTTCTGGAAATGTGTCTCCCGAAGCTCCCGTTGAAATCAAATTCAACAAGGCCATTGCCCTTGATCCGGGTTATGCTGTCCGATTTGCCGATGAGAAGGATCAACCGGTTGATGGGGTTACACTTGAAGTCTTAAACAGAAATACTTTGCGGATAAACCATCCTCCGTTGACTTATGGGAAGTCTTACACGGTAACTATACCCAAGGAGCTTATCAAGGGGGCAGATCTTGTGCCGCTAGTTCGGGAAGTTTCGTGGAGTTTTGGCGTTCAGGATTCGCCACTTGCTCCAAAATCCATCAATATGACATTTAACGGAGATCCAAAGACGAGCATTGCTTTGGCCTGGTACACGGATGCAATGACGGATACCGTGGTACAGGTTATAGAAGCCTCAAAGGTTATGGGGAAGATTTTCCCGGAGAACGGGGCTTTGACTTATCAGGGAGAGGCCGAAGAAATTGAGACGTTTATGAGTAAAAGCGACAGAAGTACGAACCATAAAACGAAATTTATTAGTCATAAAGTTATTGCAGACCAGCTTCAACCGGGAACAGCTTACAAGTTTCGGGCAGGTAACGGCAAATCAGGTGATTGGAGCTCTATCGGCTCGTTTACTACGGATGCTGCCGGCCACCAGCCTTTCCGTTTTATCGCCGGTTCCGATTCACAGGCTTCCAGCAAGTCTGACTTTGAGCCTTGGGGTGATACCTTCCGGAAAGCAGTTGATTATATAGGCGACCCTAAATTCCTGATCAGCGCCGGAGATCTGGTGGATAACGGTGATTTGGAGGAGCAGTGGCAATGGATGCTCGGAGCAGCCCAGAATCAATTACTGCAAGTGCCATATGTGCCTGTACTTGGCGGTCATGAGGTCATGGATTATGACGGAGACGAGACGACGCCGAATAACAACTTCTATAACCATTTCAACTTGCCGAAACAGGTTGTTGCGGATACTCATGAAGGCTCTGTGTATTCTTTTGAATACGGTGATGCACTCTATCTTGTCTTCAATTCGCAGTATTCGGGGGCACTTGCAGAGAATGGGAAAGATGTGGAATGGGCGGATGACCAATTCTGGGACCAAGTGGCCTGGATGAAGAGTACGGTCGCCCGCAGCGACAAGAAGTGGAAGTTTGTTACTTTTCACAAAAGCCCCTATGCAGCAGGCGACAACTCTGCACAATGGGAAGACGATCGCGTCCAGTTTTACAAGAAATACCTGATTCCCGCCTTTGACGAGATGGGCATCGATATGGTATTCGAGGCCCATGATCATATGTATATGAGATCCTTCCAAATGTACAATGATGAAGTTATTCCCAAGGAGAAGCTGACATTTGATGGAGAGGGCAATGCGCTCAACCCCAAAGGCACGGTCTATCTCATGTCCAATGCATTCGGAAATAAATTCTATTATAAGAACAATCAATATGAACTGGATGAGAATGGAGAACCCCGCGAGATTCAGGACGAAAACGGGAATCCGGTTCCTTATGATGATTACTTCGCAGCTATCGACGAACAGCCGGAGAAGAAGATGTTTACGGATGTTTCCATCACAGACCGGGTGCTTTCCTTTACAGCGTATACCGCAGCCGTAGCGGATGAGAATCAGCCGGACACCGTTGGCGACGGCCTAAAAGCATATGACAAGTATGGGATCAAGCGAACGGACACCAAGCCGGACCCGGCGGAAGCGGTGAAGGTGAAATTGAACGGCAGCAAGGCGGTTCTTACCTGGAGTGCACCTTCCGCAAGTACAGAACCTGTAAGAGGATTCCGGATTTATGAAAAGAATGACAAGGTGAAGACACACTGGAGTATATATGTGCCAGCAGCGGAAGGTCGAACGGAATACACATACACGGTAGATGATATCAATCCTGCGAAAAAATATGAATTTATTGTCAAAGCGGTCGGCACAAGAATCAATTCAGATCCGGTCGAAGTCAGTACAATCGAAGGTCCAAGCGAGTCGGAGCCGCCTTCAGCACCTTCAGATTTAAAAGGAACTGCGGTTTCTCCTTACCAAATCAACCTGAAATGGACGGCATCGGCCGGCAATATTCAGGCAGCGGGCTACAACGTATACCGCAACGGCAGCAAGATCGGCACGACGAAGGAAATATCCTACGGCGATACCGGGTTAACTCCGGATACGGCCTATAGTTATACTGTGAAGGCCTATAATGCAGAAGAGAAGGAATCGCTGGCGAGCAATACCGTTCAAGTAAAGACCAAACCTTCATCCACTGGAGAGGGTGTCCATAAGGCATTTCCGCAGCATACGTCTTATGTGGCCGGCTCCATTAAGCCGAATCACTTGACTCAGGCCCAACTGGACGCTACGGTGGGCAGATTATATAACGAGTGGAAAACAAAATATCTGAAACAAAATCCATATCAGTCAGACCAGTATTACGTGTGGTATAGCGACGGAGATTGGTTTGAGAATAACGAGATTACAGTTTCAGAAGCGCATGGCTACGGAATGCTGATTACTGCTTTGCTCGCGGGTCATGATCCGGAGGCTAAGAAGTATTTTGACGGGATGTATCGCTATTTCAGAGCACATCCAAGTGAAATCAATCCCGATTTAATGGCATGGCAGCAAGCGGATACCGGCACCGAAATTATTGATATCAATGGTGTGGATTCGGCAACCGATGGCGATATGGATATTGCTTACGCTCTTCTGCTTGCCGACAGCCAATGGGGCAGCAGCGGGGAGATTAACTACTTGTCCCAGGCCAAAAAGGTAATCAACGCTATTATGAAAAGCGATGTCAACCATTCCGAGTGGACATTGAAATTGGCGGATTGGGTCAGTGACAATGACTCCATGTTCGGCAATGCTACACGCCCTTCAGATTTTATGCTGCAGCATCTGAAAGATTTTAAAAATGTATCCGGAGACCCCAATTGGGATCGTGTTACCGATAAGACGTACAACATCATTAATAGTCTGTATGAAAATTACAGTCCAAAAGCCGGTTTGTTGCCGGATTTTGTATTCAAGGATGATACGGATGGGCAATACAAACCGGTAAGCCAGAAGATATGGGATACCCCGGATGGATACTTCCTGGAATCGGAAAATGACGGGGATTACAACTACAACTCTTCCCGTATTCCCTGGCGGATCAGTACGGATTATCTCCTGACAGGTGATAACCGGGCTAAAGAGCAGCTCAGCACGCTGAACCGCTGGATTCGGGCCAAGGCGGATAACGATCCGGCCAAGATCCTTGCGGGATATAAGCTGGACGGCACGGAAGCAATCAATGATTATGCAGACACATCCTTCTCCGCACCGATGATGGTCAGCGCCATGATCGATTCATCCAATCAGGAGTGGCTGAATAAATTATGGGATTATAATGCGGCCGTTTCCACTGAAGACGATTTATATTTTGGCAATAATCTGCGTCTACTCAGCATGATTGTGGCATCCGGCAACTGGTGGACACCAACCATCGTTGATACTGAGGCTCCCATGGAACCAACAATAGAGAGAGCGGAAGCGGTATCCAGCTCTGCCATTGATCTAAAATGGACACCTTCCACGGATAATTTGGGAGTAACGGGATACAGGATTTACCGCAATGACGTTGAAATCAAGACCCTGGAGGCAACAGAATACAGAGATAGCGGTTTATCTGCGAATACCCAGTACAAATACTATATTATAGCTGTTGATGCAGCAGGAAATACGTCCAAGATAAGCAATGTGAGAATCGTATCTACATTAAAGGCCAGCGGGGACGGTGGCTCGGGCGGCGGAGGTGGTAACCCGACTCCAACGCCAACGCCGGCAGCTCCGAAGCCAAGTGAAGGTCCGTCGACAACACCGGCACCAACACCGGAATTGCAGCCAAAGAAACCTGTTTTCAGCGATATCGGCAGTCATTTGTGGGCCAAAGAGGCTATTGAAGCTCTGGCGGCTAAAGGAATCGTTCAGGGAACGTCGAGTACTTTCTTTGAACCGGGCGCCAAGATGAAAAGAGCGGACTTTATATTGCTTCTGGTCAGAGCGTTTAATTTAAAGGCTGGTTTTGAAGTGAGCTTTGCGGATGCCGATCAGGACGCATACTATTATGAAGCGCTGGGAATCGCCAAACAATTGGGCATTGCCAGCGGAGTCGGCGGCAACAGGTTCAATCCGGGAGCAGAGATTTCCCGGCAGGATATGATGGTATTCATCGTAAGAGCATTGCAGAAGTCAGGAAAATTAGCAGAGGCCGGTTCCATCTCCGACCTTGGCAAATTTGCGGATGCCTCCAAAGTGGCTGATTATGCCGTGAAGGCAGCAGCCGTACTAGTCAGGGAGGGCATTGTCCTTGGTGAAGGGAAATTGCTCCATCCAACGGGAGCTGCAACCCGCGCCGAAACGGCGGTTCTCTTTTACAGAATCATCAATAAATATTATTAATCCAAAAGGCCAACAGCCCGTTCCAATGGATCGGGCTGTTGGCCTTTTATTTTCCATTTACACGGCCTGTTGCAATTTTCTAAAGTATCCTGAGTCCGCCAATCCGCTTGTTTAGAGACGTAACTTGCCTTTATATCCTCGGCACCGTCCCGGCTTCTGCCGCATATGCTGTAGCAGGGCGTTTGAGCAAAGGAGACATGAAGGTGCAGAATAAAATAACAAAAGTCCTGCAGCACATGGCCCATACGCACGAACAGATGGCGCGGATACTAGATGCCGAGCGCCACGTGGCTGTCCGTATGTCGCAAATTGTCCACGATCTGCCAGATGCAGATCCCGGTTTTGACGGTATCAGCGGGATGATCGAAAGCTCAACTCAAGTAAACAAGAATATTATTGCTTACTTGAATGCACTTGCAGATCTGGAAGAAGCGATGGCTGAAGGGGTAGGCAGAGTAATTAAGGAATTGAACGGCCAAGAAGAAGAGTAACGCTATAGGAGCAGGAGGCGGATGATGAGCAGAGAAAAGGCTTATCTGCAAATGCTGGAGTCGACCGCCACTATCCAGTGGAACATTGCAATGATTCTGGAAGCTAAGGCGGTTGAAGCTGAAAAGGTAAAACAGTGGGCACAACATCATATCCACGCTAGAGCTTTCGAATCTCATGAAGAGCAGCTGAAGGAATCCCTCTCCATTCACGAAGTTATCGTGGAAATGGTCGAAGGGCTGACTAAACTGGAGAATGGACTTTACAGCAATTTAAAAGCAGTGCTGGGCAGTGGTGAAGATGATGGTGGCGGGGAAGGTTTTGGAGACATGTCAGGTGATGGGTTCAGTTTTGGAGAAGACAGCAAATGAGCGGGGACCGTCTCTCTGAACATGCCGTCAAGCTGGAGATGATCCGCTCCATTTCGCGCAGTCAGGCTGCTTTGGCGGCCATCTTGGAGAGCATCGCCGAATTGACGGGGCAATCTGAGCTGACGGCCCGCAAATTGAGCGACAATATCAGAATCTTAAGTGGGTATCAGAGCGCGATGTGCCGGATGATGTCCGGGATTTCACTACATCAACCGAAACGGGGAATTCCTGCTGCGCCATGGCTGAGCAAGGCATACGCCGTAGGAACCTCCAGAGATCATGGAGCACAGGAGGAATAGAAGCATGAAGAAAAAGAGCCTTAGAACATTACGTTCAGGCAGAACCCGCAGACGCACACTACTTCTCTCGCGGAAAACGAAAGTGCGTAGAGGTCTAGCCCGCAAACCCCGCAGAGGACTTTCTCGGAAAGTCGTTCGTTATGGAAAGACGAAGAAGGGTCTTTTGGTACGAAAGAAAAGAAGACTCCGCCGCAAGCTTGTTCGAAAAGTGAGGGTTATACAAGCACCAGTTCATGTAGTGCCGGTTATCGAGGCTCCACCTGCCCCGCAGGTCATTCCGCTCCCCCCGGACCTTGGCGTTTCGCCGGAAACGCCACCGGCAGACGCCTTTCAGCAGGGGTACACAGAAGCATACAACGTGGGGTTCGACGCCGGTTTCGCCAAGGGCTTCGAGGACGGGCATAAGCTGGAGTTTAATTGAGCAGCGGCAGGTAAGTTAAGAGGAAGGGACCCGGAGATCTAATCTATGACTTGTTATTCTGATCTTTCGTGTCCCTCAGCTTAGAGGGATTGCATCCTCTCTGGAATCATCCTACTATCGGAATTTGTCTCCGAATATGATAGACTTCTAAAACGAGAATCTATTCAGAGGTTTTCAGATGTCGATAAGAAAGAGGGGATAGCAGGATGCAAGTAGGAAATGGGATCAGAAAAGCTAGACAGGATGAGATCGAAGAGATCATGGAATTGATCTCAAAATGTGTACAAGTTATGCAGGCCGCTGGAAGTGACCAGTGGGATGAGAGCTATCCGAATAAAGAGATTATCGAACTGGATATCGCACAGGGTACCTTATATGTATGTGAAGAAGATCAAGCTATCGGGGGTATTCTTGTACTGGATGAGAATGCTTCTGAGGAATATAAGAAGATCGAGTGGAAGCAAAATCAAGGGCCACATCTGATTATGCATCGTTTAGCAGTTCATCCACATATTCAGGGAAAAGGGATTGCGACTAGGCTAATTGCTTTCGCGGAGGATTACGCAGCGCGTAATGGTTACACAAGTATTCGGCTGGATACTTATGCGAAGAATACTAGAGCATTGGAAATCTATCCTCGCCTTGGTTATGACCATAGAGGTGAAGTTGGTTTTCCGAACCGCACGGCGAACTTCCCAGTATTCGAGAAGGTGCTGAAACCGGAACGTAGTTAGGAAGCTTTAACATAAAAAAGGTTCAGAGGGATAACCTCTGGACCTTTTTTCTTTATTCCCTTAACGGCATGTCTGGTATCGAGTATCGGTATTTTTTTGATCCCGGTTAAGGATAAGAAGCCTTCTACCGGATACGCCGATCAGGTAACGAACGTTAACGATATCTTCATCGCTCATATCATCAATGGACAGAACTGCTGTAAGGCGTATTCTTGTTGATGTACGACCCGTAACGGTGAGTCTTCTTGGGATAAAAGCAATGGTTCCTGTATCTCCCGATATTACATAGAGTCTGTTGTTTCTAAAAACGGTTTTTAAATTACAGAACATGATGTTGCTCATTGTAATACCCCAGTACTTTCTAAAATACGAAATGACCTTAGCTCGGGTACTGAATCTAACCGGCAGACGATAATAATCGGCGCCATCAACGCGGATCACTCTCCGAGTATCGGCAGAATCGTAGACTTCGAACCATACTTTTTCAGCAGCGGCGATGAATGCTTGCAACTCATTTGGGGTTTGAGAAATTGTTGGCATTTGATCTCCTCCTCGCTATTACTTTATTAAAAGCGAAGCTATCGGTTCGGGTGATAGGATGAGTATAAAAGCGGAACTTAAGAAACATTGATAAGTAGTGTGGAAAATCATAATTTAAGTTAGGTTTTATTACATAAATATAGAGATGATTATTGTTTTTAATTGTGAGTAGATCTAAATAAGAAATTTGTGTTAGTTTAAATAACTTTTGTTGACATTAAACCTGTCTTTGACTTATGATTGATTTATTCAAATTTGGAGTAAAATAGCTTCTCTTTTCGTATATCCTTAATAATTGGTTTAAGGGTCTCTACCGGAAACCGTAAATTTCTGGCTACGAAAATATGCTAAGGCATATTTTTGTGGCCTTTTTGTGTTACACCGTGAAACGGCAAACGAATGAACAATGAGGGGGATAAGGACAATGGGGAACATTCTAATCAAAGATGCTGAGATCATTACAATGAACAAACAGGAGGAAATTATTGTCGGGGATGTTCGAATTAAGGATGATATCATCGTAGAAATCGGCATTGGTCTGATCCCGCAGGGAGACGAAAAGGTCATCGATGCCACGAACCGTACGTTAATTCCTGGTTTTGTTCAGACGCATATTCATTTATGCCAGACGTTATTCCGTGGGAAGGGAGATGATCTGGAGCTTATGGACTGGTTGCGTAAACGGATTTGGCCGTTAGAGGCGGCGCATGATGAGGAATCCCTTTATTATTCGGCGATGCTTGGTATTGGAGAACTGATTTCCAGCGGAACCACTACGATAGTTGATATGGAGACTGTTCACCATACGGACTATGCTTTTCAGGCGATTGCTAAAAGTGGAATACGTGCTTTGTCCGGTAAGGTAATGATGGATCAAAAAGGAGGAGATGTGCCTGAAGCACTGCAGGAGGATACCGCTTCTTCTTTACAGGAAAGTGTGGATTTGCTTGAAAAATGGAATGGCTATGGCAATGGACGGATTCAATATGCGTTCTCTCCGCGTTTTGTAATATCCTGCACCGAGCCCTTGTTAACTGAGGTACGAGATCTCTCCGCAAGGTATGATGTGAAGGTGCACACCCATGCTTCCGAGAATTTAGGGGAGATTGAGATTGTGCAGGCGATGACCGGGATGCGTAACATCGTCTATCTGGACCATCTAGGATTAGCTAATGAGCGCTTAATACTGGCGCATTGTGTATGGCTGGATGCTGAGGAGCGGCGCATATTGCGGGATCGTGGAGTTCATGTAAGTCATTGCCCTGGCTCAAATCTGAAACTAGCCTCCGGTATTGCTGATACACCGGGGATGCTCCATGATCATGTGTCACTAAGTCTGGGTGCTGACGGTGCACCGTGCAATAACAATCTGGATATGTTTAATGAAATGCGGCTCGCAGCAATTATTCAGAAGCCTCAACATGGACCTACGACGATGGATGCCCGCAGTGTATTTCGTATGGCAACTATAGGTGGGGCAAAAGCGGTAGGGATGGAAGATAAGATCGGCAGTATCGAGGTGGGTAAAAAAGCAGACCTAGTGCTCCTGAATCTCTTCAATTTCCATACCTTCCCCTCCTATGACGTAGATCCCATCTCTAGAATTGTATATTCAGCTACCCGGGCAGATGTGGAAACTACGATTATCGACGGGGAGATCGTGATGGAAAGAGGTCTGCTGAAGACTGTAGATAAGGAAGTTGTGTTAAATGAAGCGAACCGTTCTATTAAAAGATTGCTTAAGTATACTTCAATCGTCTGAAGATTGATCAACTCATAGTTAACAGGGATGTTCCAATGCCGAAAGGGCAGCGGGGCATCTCTTTTTTTTGAGTGGAAGATAATTCTACCATTTTGATAAAAAAAGTAAGTATTGTTATACTAGAACAACCTGATATTTTACAAATTACTAGAATAGATTTGATATTTCGAACAAATGAACATGTAAGAGGGGATTATAAGTGAAAAAGCAAGGGACGGATCGCGCCCATTTTTTTATCGTTGTTATATTGTTATGGTTAAAGCTGTTGCTTCTGAGAGTGTTGTTCTTTGATAGAATTGCTTGGGAATGGATTGCAGCGGATGTAGCGCCAGTCCTTTTTATTATGGGGATTTTAACGGTGATTACGCCATCTAGGGTGAGAACAACCGTCTATTGGATATTTAACGGCTTTTTATCGCTGTTGCTGTTCGCAGCCGCTGTATATTTTAATCACTTTGGTTCTGTTCCAACCTACCTGGCCTTATCTGAAATCAATCAGGTATTTCAAGTGAAGGCAAGCGTAGAATCTACCATAAAGAGTATTGATTACTTATTCTTTGCGGATTTTGTCATCTTCGCAATCTATGGTTTGATTCGCAGATGGAAGCAAGGAAAGACCTACCCGCGTGAACGCTTTAGTTCCCGGAAGACAGGATTCGTACATGTGGTGGTGATCCTAGTATCCATTATTGGAGGTTTTTCTTTATCGGCATATTCTGTCCACTCTGCACAGGGGATTACAAATGAGCTTGTACAGGCAGAAACTGCCGGATTTCTAAATTATGAGGTCGTTGCTGCGATTAAGATTAATGAAGATAACAATCTCATTGGAACAGGTGATATTAAGGATACGATTGCGAAGGTTGACGCGCTACAATCTTCCTATCCATATAGTGACAAGCCAGCGGGTACGACTCCTGATTATTTTGGCTCGCAAAAGGGTAAAAATGTAATTGTGCTGCAATTAGAAGCTTTTCAGAATTTCCCGCTACATCAATCCCTGGATGGTCAAGAATTGACGCCAGTCATGAATAAGTTAGCGGATGAGGGCTTTTATTTTCCTCATGTTTACCAGCAGATTGGTCCAGGGAATACATCTGACGCTGAATTTATGAGCAATACGTCTATTTATCCGATTGGTACTTTGGCCATGTCTACCGGATTCGGGGACAGAGAATTGCCAAGCTTACCACGACTGCTAAGAGATAAAGGGTATGAGGCATACACCTTTCATGTGAATAAAGTAGGGTTTTGGAATCGGAATGAGCTATATCCGGCGCTCGGGTTTAATGGTTATTATGACAAAGATAATTTTACGAATGATCATTTTAATGCGTTTGGTGCTTCCGATGAACAACTGTATATTACGGGTGTTGAGAAATTGACAGAGCTGAAAAAGAAGGGAACTCCCTTCTACGCACAGATGGTGACAGCATCCAGTCATCATCCTTTCAAAATCCCAGATTCCTTTAAGAAAATCACTGTGCCTGATCATTTGAAGGATACGATGCTTGGTGATTATTTGACGGCTATAAACTATACTGATTATGCCATAGGTAATTTAATAGAAGGTTTGAAAGAAAATGGATTGTGGGATAACACTGTTCTGGTCATGTATGGCGATCACTTTGGCCTGCAGCCTCAGGATGTTCCGCCGGAGCAAGTGGAAAGTGCACTTGGTGTTCCATATGATTCCCGGATCAGCCGCTTTAATATTCCACTCATTGTGCGTGTGCCGGGAATGGAGCAAGGGAAGGTAGTAGAGCGTACGGGAGGACAACTAGATATCCTTCCTACAATAGCTAATTTAATGGGCGTTTCACTACAACAAGAAGGTTATACAGCCTTTGGCCATGACCTGCTCAACATTGATCGTAATGTGTTAGGGATGAGGTATTATTTGCCTTCCGGCTCCTTCTTTAATGATGACATTCTCTATGTCCCTGGAAAAGGATTTGCAGATGGTGAAGCTGTGTCGCTGGATACGCTCAAGCCGGTAACGGACTTCTCGAAATATCAGAGCGATTATGAGTATGTATTGAAGCTAATGAATTTGTCCGACGAATATGTGAAGCTGTTACCACAGAGATAGGGGGAATCATGAAAAAGTTCTGGAAACCGGAGTATCTCGTAAGCCTTGCCGGCTGCGGTCTTATTATTTATCTGCTTTTCGTAGGACCATTTATTGGTGTTGCCGATAATGGAGATTTTCTGCGTATGATGAATACCATCGGTCTGAACTACTATGATACTGCAGCATCGTATACCGACCAGTTTTTTAATTTTAGCCATTCTCGTTTTGCGTATGAGAATTTGTTTAGGGGCTTCTATCCTTCTTCGCAAATTTTGATTGTGCTTGTACCGAGGTTGATCGGCGGGCTCATCCATGGCAGCTTTTTTGATGTTAGATTGCTTGGTGCAGTCTACGGTCTTCTTTTACTGGTGGCGACCTGGCTGCTGGTGAAGTACAATGCTCGCGGCTCTTATGTTACGGGACTGCTGCTAGGTGCAGCTATTTTGTTTGTATTCTATGATATTGGGTATTTGGCATACTTCAACTCCTTGTTTGGAGAACCGGTATCGATGGTGTTTATGCTGTTGACCTTTGCACTGGGGTTAAGACTCACTAGCCAAGAAAAGCCTACGACTAAGGGGTTAACCTTATTTTTTATTGCGATTCTGTTTCTGGTCACCTCCAAAATTCAGAATGCACCGATTGGGATTGCCTTTGCATTGATCTTCCTGCGGTTTATGACGCTTGATGGTGAACGAAAATGGAGAAAGCTGGCCTTACGCTTTTCGATTGCGATATTTCTGGTATCTATCGTTATGTACGTGACGGCGCCGAAAGAGCTGAAGCATATTAACCTGTATCAGACCGTGTTTTTTGGGATATTAAACGAATCACCGGATGTGAAGGGAGATTTACAGGATCTCGGATTGCCGGAACGGCTGGAGGTACTTGCGGGCACGAATTATTTTCAGACCGATACAGTGATCAAACAGGATGATCCTTCGCTGGTACCGGATTTCTACGACCGGGTATCCCATAAGGATGTATTGTTCTTCTACTTAAAACATCCAGGACGGTTAATAGATAATATGGAATATGCTGCGAGTAACAGTATGGCGATTCGTCCTTATTATCTAGGGAACTATGAGAAGAGTGAAAATAAGTCAGCTGGTGCATTATCGTACACTTATAGCGGGTGGAGCGAATTTAAGAACAAGCATATTCCGCATACGCTCGGATTTCTCACTATATTCTATCTGGTGTATTTTGCCGGGGCGCTGTTCCAATATTTCCGTAGTCGGGATGTTCGGGGAAGAGTTGCTGGTGAACTGCTGATGTTATTGGGACTGATAGGGATTTTCTCCTTCTTGGTTCCGATTCTTGGGGACGGAAGGGCTGACATCGGTAAGCATTTATTCTTGTTTAATGTGTGCTTCGATATGATGGTTGTAGTCATGTTCGGATGGGTTGTACACAAGGTAGTGGGATTTGTAAGACGTTAATTTAGGAACAAATCAAACAGCAAGTTTCCGATTATGGAGACTTGCTGTTTTTATTAAAATATAAGATAAGAATTTATATGTTCCATGTTGTAAATTATCCTGATATTTCTCGCTTAAACGCTTACCGTCCTTATAGGGACGCCGAAGGCGTTTATGCTTGTTCATCCTCTAATAGCTCACGCAGCATGCCCTGGCGGTCATTCATAAATGCTTTGGTCACGGTATAGTGCTCTGTTTCCTCCAAGGCGACAGACCTTATACCCTCACCTTCTAGAAGAAAAATCTCAGCTTCCGGATAGGACATTAGAATAGGAGAATGGGTCGCGATAATAAACTGTGAATCCTGTTGCACTAACTCATGCAAACGTACCAGCAGAGACATTTGCCGCAGAGGAGATAAAGCTGCTTCAGGTTCATCAAGGATATAAAGTCCGCGGCCTCCGAAACGATGAACGAACGCTGCGAAAAAAGACTCTCCGTGAGACTGCTCGTGCAGAGACTTGCCTCCATAGGAGTTCTTGATTGGTGGACCAAAACTAGGTTGTTCATCTAATTCATCAATGTAGGAAGCCACATTATAATAGCTCTCCGCGCGTAGAAAAAAGCCGTCCTTCGGACGTCTAACCCCTCTAGCAATTCTAAAATACTCATAGAGACTCGAATGCGAGGAACGAGTATTAAAAGAGAAGTTAAGTGTTCCGCCTTCAGGGTTAAAGCCCCACGCAGCAGCAATTCCCTCTAGCAAGGTAGATTTCCCTGTGCCATTCTCCCCGACAAGAAAGGTTACTGGCTTTTGAAAAATAAGCCGATCCAGTGTTCTTACGGCTGGCAGATGAAATGGATAGGTTTGGAATGATGGAACCTGATCACGAAGCAGTTCTGCATGGCGCAAGTACAACGTGGTGTTATTCATAGTGTCCCCCTTGTGAATGCCATAAATAATCATTTTCGCTCAGATATGACGAGATGTAAGTCTCAAGCTAGACCTTTATAGTGCGTGTTCTAAAAGTACGGTTTTCAACACCGAGAAGATTGAAAGAAGGTAGAAACTGAGGAGCGGAGCGTAGTGGAAGCTACGTGAGCACCGGAAGTTTCTATTCGATGGTGAGTAAGCTTCTTGGGCTACTTCGTGATCAAAAGCGGACTTTTTAAACAACCTCTTATAGTATACCAGCATCCTGTGAGTGGATGAAATCATCTAAGGTTCGGGCAAGCCGGGCATAAGACAGGGGACATCTGCCAATTTAGTTCTAGTAAAGACAGATGTCCATGAGGCGAGTGCTGACTCCGCATATAGTTATACTGTCTTGAGAATACGACGGGGCAGGGTGAAGGCCGTGAAAGCGAGAAAGAGAAAAAAACACAAGCGTCCGCGAGAATATCGCGACGGTTATCACGAAGGATATCGTCTTGGCATGTGTGAGGCTGTGCAGCGTCTGAATACTCCAGGGGTCGAAGCCTGCCGACCATTTAAGTTAATGTATGTTCCTCAAGGATTTCAGGCAATCGACACTGGCGTAACAGAGGCGCTGCAGCAGCTTGTAAGTGAGCTTGTAATAAGCACTCCTGAAACGATGCTGGAAACCGCGGCACGGGAAATGCCTGGGGCAGTGCTAGTGATGAATGGGCTTCATGTATTCCCGGAAAATCATTTAGAACAGATTTCGGAGATAAGAAAGCTAGGTATCCCAACCGCCATTTGGTTTGTAGATGATCCTTATTTTACAGAGGATACTTCAGTCATTTGCAGGCATTATGATCACGTATTTACACATGAGCTGGGTTGTGTGGAGTTTTATCAATCCCTTGGGGTGTCATCGGTTCATTATTTGCCACTATGTGTCAATCCAAAGATGTTCTACCCACGGCGTACCGGCCCGCAATATCAGTATGACATTGTATTTATTGGTAATGCATTTCGTAATCGGACAGAGCTGTTTGACGAACTGGCACCTTATCTTAAGGGAAAAAAAGTGCTTATCGCTGGGGGGTTCTGGGAACGCCTCGCAACCTATGATCAACTTACACCTTTTATCAGCAATGGTTTTATCCCGCCTGAGGAGACAGCGAACTACTACAGTGGAGCAAAAATAGTCATTAATATTCACCGCCCGTGGGAAGAGGGTCAGGATAACCGGAATAGCTACCGCCTTCCTTCTCGTTCTATAAATCCGCGCACCTATGAGATCAGTGCCTGCGGTACTATGCAGCTTACGGATGTTCGTGAGGATTTGGGCAATTATTATCGGCCTGGTTATGATCTGGATACTTTTGGCTCCGCTAAGGAACTGCAGCAGAAGATTGAGTACTATTTGAAGCATGAAAAAGAGCGGCGAATCTATGCTTTACGGGGATTACGGACTACCATGCGAAACCATACATTCACTGCGCGTTTGCCTCATTTGCTGAATGTAATTGCTTCACGTGTATGAAATCTATAACGGGATAAAGGAGCGAGGATTATGAACAATAATGAATTTATTATGCCTACCCCCCCATTACCTCTGACACCTCCGGAGGAAGAAAAGCTTCGTGGTCGTCTGAGTGGTTTCAAGGGGGGGTATGATGAGGGCTATTTACGGGGGCGCCTTGCGATCCTGAATGGTCGATCTGAAGAAGTATTTCCTGTGCGGAATATTCATGTCATGTATGTCGCTTCTGGCAAAGGCTACCCTTACTCTCCTTTAGATGATGCGGTTCTTTGCGCACTGCAAAAATTAACAGCTCAAGTCACAATTACGGATGTGCGTCAAAATCTAGTAGAACTGGCTGCAGTGCAAAGACCGGATCTGGTATTGGTGCTAGACGGTATGGATTTACCTCTTGAGCAGATCGATGCAATACGCACTAGTGGCATTCGAACAGCTATTTGGCTTACTGATGATCCTTATTACACTGACTTTACGGTCAAGATTGTGGCTCATTACGATTTTGTATTCACACTTGAACGTAATTGTATTGATTTCTATCGGGGCCTTGGTTGCCCAGAGGTCCATTATCTCCCCTTTGCTGCTCACCTGGAGCATTACCGTCCTACTACAACACGTTCGTTAGTGAATCGGGAAGTTAGCTTTATTGGCTCCGCCTATTGGAACCGGGTGAACTTCTTCCGTGAGATTCTCCCTGACCTGATGAACTATAACACGGTGATTAACGGAATCTGGTGGGATCGTCTGCCTGAGGCTCCGCTCTACGGTGACCGTATTGAAATTGGCAAATGGATGTCCCCACAAGAGACGGCGGTAGCTTACAGCGGCTCCAAAATCGTCATTAACCTCCACCGCTCACACATTGATGAAGTAGTTAACAACAATACGCTCTCGATTCCAGCCGTTTCTCCGAATCCACGTACCTTTGAAATTGCAGCAACGGGCACGTTGCAATTAGTAGATGCCAGAGATGATATGGGATCTTTCTACAAACCAGGTGAAGAAATTGAGACCTTTGCAAGCCCTCAGGAAATGATGGATAAGATCCGTTATTACTTAACCCATGAGGAGGAACGCCGGGCAATCGCGCTGCGTGCTTTTGAACGGACGCTCAAGGATCACACTTACGCAAAACGTATTCACCAGATGCTAACAGTAATCTACGGCTAGACTTAGGCCTACACTGGATATGGAAATGTGCGCTTAGCAGGGGACAGGTGTCGTGCCGGCATCTGTTTTTCCTCGATATACTGTAGAACCGGACCTCAGCGTATGCCTGTAACCTGATGAAAAGAAGCTGAAGGAGCGGCTTGGATAGCTGAACGGAGGCAAAGGTGTTATGGGCTGAGAGGGCGAGGCTCGGGCTAAGCGAATGCTTTCGAAGCGAGTTTTACTACGGAGTAAGAAACTTGAGGAACGCTTCGTAAAACTAAGCGGATGCTTTCGAAGCGAGTTTTACTACGGAGTAAGAAACTTGAGCAACGCTTCGTAAAACTAAGTGGATGCTTTCGAAGTGAGTTTTACTGCGAAGTAAGAAACTTGAGCAACGCTTCGTAAAACTAAGTGGATGCTTTCGAAGCGAGTTTTACTACGGAGTAAGAAACTTGAGCAACGCTTCGTAAAACTAAGTGGATGCTTTCGAAGCGAGTTTTACTACGGAGTAAGAAACTTGAGCAACGCTTCGTAAAACTTTTAGGGAGGTGAATGGCTGCTCCAGGCCCTCGTTAGGGAGCGCCGAAACGCCATGGCTGATAAAGCTACAATCGTCCTCTTTTCACATGTATCTAATACACGCAGTATTACCGGAGCGGAGAAGCTGTTGTTGTTTTTCGCTCAGGAGCTTTCTCCGTACTTTAATTGTATTCTCGTTGCACCACAGGACGGCAAGCTGACTGCTCAGGCTCGAAGCTTCGGAATAAGTGTACAGTTGCTCTCGATTCCTCTTTTATATGGAATGTACACTCCTTATGCAGGGCTCGAGGCAGATGCTCGTAAATTCCAGGAAAGCAGGGAGTACCAGGAGTTAACAGACTGGCTGACCTCTCTGCGCCCGGCGTTTATTATTACAAGTACCTGTGTGCATGCTTTGCCAGCAATGGCTGCCAAGTCACTGGGCATTCCGGTGGTATGGAAAATATCAGAGACGATAACAGACAATGAATATACACCCATTAGTGTAGGGCTGATTCATCGGAATAGTGATGAGATTCTGGCTATTTCACAGACGGCAGCAGCTTGCTTTCCAGAGGAAGTAAGAGCGGAGAAAGTGATTCAGCTTCCCCCTTCTTGGAATGACAAAGAGATGATGATTGAGGCTTGGAGCAAGCTTCGGGGCGAACGACGGCGAGAGCTAAAGATTAAACCGCAGGAGCAGCTGGTCGGTTATATTTCTTCCTTTATTAATAAGGAAAAAGGATTGGAACATTTTGTGAAAATGGCTGTGCTTGTGTACGCGGTCCATCCTAGTGCGAAATTTGTTGTCATAGGTTCAGCTGGTGACAAAAGCTACTATGATCGCTGTGTCCGCAAGGTAAAGCTCGAGGGTCTGTATACTCGATTTAAATTTGTTGGTTATGCTGAATGCCTTCCATCTGCTTATTGCGCTATGGATGTGCTGGTTGTTCCCAGCCTGATCCGCGAAGGCTTCGGAATGACCGCTTTGGAAGGAATGGCTTTTGGAAAGCCCGTGGTCGCTTACGACTCCGGGGGCTTGCGGGAAATTCTGCATGCCGCAGGCTGCGACGAAAATCTAGTGCCCGCGTCGGACATTTCCGCGCTGGCCGAAAGAGTCAACGTCATGCTGGCGCAGCCGGGACTGGCGATAACCATAGGCGCCCAAGCGCGGGAGCGCGTCGACGCCGTTTATGGTCCGGCGGCTTATCGGAGCCGCCTGCAGGGTCTTGCGGAGATGTGGAGCCTCCGCTATTGCAGCGCACCACCGGTGCGCGAGGCTGACAGCGTGGTGGAACCACCCGCTGTCCTGCCTGAATTGCCCGCTGCGTCGCCGGCTTTGCCGCGAAGCAAGGGCCTGCCGAGCCGCGTCGCCCGCAAGCGACGCGGCAAAGCCCGGGCGCGCCGGCGAAGCGGGCGCCCGTTGGTTTTACGCCGCGCTGCTCGCAAGCGGCGTAAGGGCTCTGCCCGGCGGCGGAGCACCGCCGGGGGCAAGCGCCGCCGAGCCCGCCGGGGTGGGCGGCGGCGCGCAGGGTAAGTGCCTTGCTTGCCGCGTAGGTGGCAAGCTGAGCGGAAAGAGGGGCATTTACGCCCAGGTTACCGCGAATCCGGCCAGCTGAGCGAAAAGAGGGGTATAAATGCCCCAGATTGCCGCGAATTCGGCTAAAAGAGCAAAAAGAAGGGTATAAATGCCCCAGATTGCCGCGAATTCGGCTAAAAGAGCAAAAAGAAGGGTATAAATGCCCCAGATTGCCGCGAATTCGGCTAAAAGAGCAAAAAGAAGGGTATAAATGCCCCAGATTGCCGCGAATTCGGCTAAACGAGCAAAAAGAAGGGTATAAATGCCCCAGATTGCCGC
>NZ_CDRJTB010000088.1:0-25567 GCF_976954365.1 Paenibacillus sp. Marseille-Q9583 | reverse complement strand
GTTGAATAACGGAAGAATGACATTCCGATTTGACGTGAACAAGGACGAGCCTAAACCAAAGCCTAAAGTGGTGGAGCGCTGGTCAAATGGCGGATTGGGCACAGCTGAAGAGTACGCTGAGGGACTGCGTCAAGAGGTAGGTCCAGCACAGCAAACATGGCTTTATGAGCCTGATTTTCGTTCCACGCATGAGGCACCACCGGAAGATTCCTATGACTATTACTCGGGTACTGTAGATCCACGTCAGGAAGAATGGGATCAACAGGATAAGGATTTTAGATATACACAGCAATCGTATCTTCTGTCAGATATGGTTTCGGATAGCAGAGATAAATTAGAGAATGTATCCTCTGGCAGTTACGGAGGCTCTTATCATACTCGGCGTCCTTCGTATTGGTGGAAATTAGCTCTTTCTGTTACGGGAGCCATCGGCACAGGGGTACTGCTTGGTTATGCTGCACTTTCGTTCTTTTATGGAGGGAATATGGACAGCAGCTCTGGAAATGGGACAGCAGACATGGCGGCTACTTCAGTACAGTCTAATGTAGGCACATCAGGTTTGCCAGGTGCGGGGACTGAAAATGCCGGGAAGAACAAGATCCCAGTTCAAGTAGCTGCGCAAAGCTATTATCTGCTGCAATACGGAGTATTCAGTACGCCTGCAGGCGCCGAACAAGCTCGCCAGGAGCTGTTAACCGCAGGTTTGGCTGCGGGTATGGATCCTGCCGACGGCAATCGTGTGTATGCTGGAATGTCATCCGACCGTGAACAGGCCAAGCTACTAAGCAGCGGACTAAAGAATCAGGGTATTGAACTGTATGTGAGAGAGGTGGCACTTCCCGGGGCTGAACAGCTTGTCTATACCGGTAATGCAGAGGAAGTGAAGAACTATTTCTCAGTGAGTGGGCAGCTGCTCAGTGAACTAAGTAGTCAATCTGCTTCTTTACTAAGCGCTGGTCAAACTAGTACGACAGCAAATACCCCCGCTATGAGTGATCTCCACCTGCAATGGAGTGAAGCAGTAAAAGTGCTGGAACAAGGCGTATCTCCTGAAGCCAAAAGCATTTGCGCAGCGTTAGAGAAATCAATGAGCCAAGGGATATCAGCCTGGAGTGAATATAACAAGAACAAGGCTCAGGGCCTACTTTGGGAAGTGCAAGAATCGATGCTGAGCTTTTTGACTAGCCAGAAACAGCTACTAACTGCAATGAATTAACTGATAGATTGTTGACTTTAAAGACAGCAAGCCTCCAGATGTGGGGGCTTGCTGTTTTGGCGCGAAAGAGGAAATTATCCCTATATATCTTAAACTATAATTGATACGTAGGATGGTATCGCTCCGCAACTTTTAGTGCAAATGGTGGTAAACATTACCGTAAGGGATTTTACGTTTGTATTGATCACAATTTCACCGTATAATAATTAGGGTGTCAAAAAATGGCGAGGGAAGACTGAGATGAAGAAGAAAAATGTAGGAACACTGCTGTTATTTCTAATTCTAGGCTGGCTGGCTGGAGCCTGGATCGCCAAGCTACTGCAGCCGGTAAAGGCTCTTTCTTTTCTAACAACATCGACTGTGCTTAAGTGGTCTCCGCGAGCCGATTTGGACATCATAACCTATGACATCACTATTCATTTGAAATTGTGCATGCTAAGTCTCGTCGGTATTATTACAGCTGTATGGCTGTACCGAAGACTGTAACTCTCGTTACTGATCAAGAAGGGACGTTTACAACGTGGACAACTCACAACACATTATTTTAGCCTCAGGTTCACCGCGTCGACGAGAGCTTTTGTCTTTACTGGGCTTGCCTTTTGAGGTCATTACCAGCGAAGCTGACGAAAGCACACCACCGGACTTTACGCCGGAGCAAATCGTGCGCAGTTTGGCTCTGCGAAAAGCAGAGGCTGTAGTGGCTGCAGCAGGAGAGCGTAACGCAGTAATTATTGGTAGTGATACGATTGTTGTACTAGATAACACTGTGCTAGGCAAACCGGTGGACGAGCTGGACAGTAAATCGATGCTTACCAGACTTCAGGGCCGGAATCATAAGGTATACACGGGTGTAGCCTGTATTGGACTTCCGCATGGAAAGACTATAGTGGAGCACCGTGTTACTTCCGTAACGATGAGAGCAATGACGGAGGATGAAATTATTGCTTATATAGCTACGGGAGAGCCCGCTGATAAGGCTGGCTCTTATGCGATACAAGGGCTTGGCTCCACCTTGGTGGAACGAATTGAAGGCTGTTATTTCAATGTTGTCGGATTGCCGCTGTCGCTTCTTGGCGAAATGCTGTCCGAGTTCGGTATAACTGTATTGAACCGGTAGGAAGCTTGGGAAAGAGGGATAGGGATGGAGTCGCAATCAGTAATGCTGCGGGACCTCCCCCATGAAGAACGACCAAGAGAGCGCATGATGCATTATGGGGCGGAATCATTAAGTCAAGCGGAGTTGTTAGCCATTCTGCTGCGTACGGGAACACGCCATGAATCGGCTATTCATATTGCACAGCAGATGCTGGGGAAAATCGGTGGCCTGCGTGGGCTAGTTGACCTTAGCATCGAAGAACTGACCGAAATCAAAGGTATCGGCCCTGCCAAGGCCGTGCAACTAAAAGCAGGCATCGAACTTGGAAGGCGCCTTGCGAACTCCAGGTTTAACATGCCGGTCATTATCCGTTGTCCTGAGGACGCTGCGGAGATACTGACTGAGCAATTGCGTTATCTGCAGAAGGAGCATTTTGTCTGCTTGTTTCTGAATACGAAGAATCATGTGATAGGACAAGAAACGTTGTCTATGGGCAGTCTTAATGCTTCGATTGTTCATCCTCGTGAGGTATTCCGAGCAGCTATAAAATGTAGTAGTGCCTCTATCATATGCGCACATAATCATCCTAGTGGTGATCCAACGCCTAGTCCGGAGGATATCTCCTTGACCTCAAGACTGCTTCAGGCAGGCGAGATTGTCGGGATTGACGTGTTAGATCATCTAATTATCGGTGATAGCAGCTTTGTAAGCTTGAAAGAAAAAGGACACATGTAATATAAATGTGAAGATTTACTTAGGAAAAGGAGAATTAGCATGTTGGGTAGTTTTACGAAAGATTTAGGAATTGACTTGGGGACAGCGAATACGCTTGTCTATGTACGCGGTAAGGGGATCGTTGTAAGAGAGCCTTCCGTTGTAGCCATTAACACTGACACTAAGACGATTGAAGCCGTGGGTGAATCCGCTAAAAAGATGATCGGTCGTACACCGGGAAACATTCGTGCGATCCGTCCGATGAAGGATGGCGTTATCGCTGATTTTGACACAACGGCTACGATGATAAAATATTTTATTCGTCAAGCACAGAAACAACGTTCTATGTTCCAACGTCACCCTAATGTAATGGTCTGCGTACCATCCGGCATTACTGCTGTAGAGCAACGTGCCGTAGAAGATGCTACTAGACAAGCTGGTGCTCGCGAAGCTTACATTATCGAGGAGCCTTTTGCTGCAGCGATTGGTGCAGATCTACCGGTATGGGAGCCAACAGGAAGTATGGTTGTTGATATCGGCGGAGGTACTACTGAAGTTGCTGTAATTTCACTTGGTGGTATTGTTACTAGTCGTTCCGTACGTGTTGCGGGTGATGAAGCGGATGAGTCCATCATTCAGTACATCAAACGTCAGTACAATCTGATGATTGGTGAACGTACTTCGGAACAGCTTAAAATGGATGTAGGTTCTGCCTTGCCACTTGAGAAAGCTGAGACTATGGAAATTCGCGGACGCGATCTCGTTACAGGCCTGCCAAAGACGCTTACAATTACTTCTGACGAGATCTGTGAAGCATTGTCCGATACAGTGAGTTCAATTATTGAAGCTGTTAAAGTAACTTTGGAAAAATGTCCACCGGAGCTCGCAGCAGATATTATGGATCGCGGGATTGTCTTGACAGGTGGAGGCGCCTTGCTTCGTAACTTGGATAAACTGCTTGCGCGTGAAACTGGAATGCCAGTTATTGTCGCTGAGAACCCTCTGGATTGTGTAGCGATTGGAACAGGAAAGGCGCTTGATAATATCCATTTGTTCAAGAGTCGCAGCAGTTCCAGTCTTCGCTCTAAGAGATAAGCCTATGTATTGCCACTTGTGTACGTCAACCCCTGTTATGGGAGAAATACTGTTGTTAGAGGGTGTTGAAACTGTTTAAACTCTTAAGCAATAAACGTCTGTTTATTCTGTTGATTACACTGGTGCTGTTCATTGTGGTGATGGGCTTCAGCTTGGCATCAAGGAGTTCCTTGTCCTGGCCGGAGAACTTTCTTAGAGATACTACTGGTTTCGTGCAAAAAATGTTCTACAAGCCCGCTGGATATGTAGCGGGCTTGTTTGAAGATATCGGAAATCTGAAAGATCTTTCTAAGGAAAATGAGCAGCTGAAGATTCTAGCCGCCCAATATGCACGTGATAAAGCGCAATACAATTTCATTCAGGTAGAAAATGAGCAGTTAAAGAAACAGTTGAAGTTTACGAAAGCTCAGGAGGAATTGTACAAATATCAATACCATATTGCGCAGGTGGTTAGTCAGACAACAGAACCAAGCAATAGTACGATTGTAATCGATTTAGGTGCTAAAGATGGTGTTCGACCAAATATGTCTGTGATTTCGGTGGATGGTTTGGTGGGTGTTATTAGTCAAGTCAGCAATTTCACCTCTACGGTGAAACTGATGACCATGATGGATACGAATGACCCTAATTCTCAGCCGCCAATTGCGGCAACCGCTATTAACAAAGAGGGCAAAACCTTTGGTATGATTGAAAGCTATGATCCGAAGACAAACAAGTTATTGATGAACAAGATCCCGCCAGGTGATCCTATTGCGCCGAAGGATGTTATCGTTTCTTCTGGTATTGGGGGATTGTATCCGCGAGGATTGACCATCGGTACCGTTGAAAGCGTTGAGGTTGGTGAATTTGGATTAACCTCCACAGCAGTGATTAAGCCTTCAGCAGAATTTCAAGACTGGAAGCAGCTGATTGTTGTTTTTACGGAGGAGCGTGCTGAATAGTGAATATGCGCAGATCTGTTCTTGTTCTGTTACTGTTCCTCTTGTTCATTCTGGAGGGAACCATTCTGCCTTGGCTGATTCCAGATGTATGGCAGATGCGAATTATTCCGAATCTAGTGTTCGTTGTGCTATTGTTCGTGGCTGTATATCATCATCGTCATACAGCGCTTATACTGGGCCTAACTTTCGGACTATTACATGATGTCGTTTTTTATGGCAGAATTCTAGGAGCACATTCTTTTGCGATGGGTCTGTCGGCTTATTTAATCGGCCTTCTGTTTCAGATTCCGCGTGCTCCACTGCCTCTTATGATGACTGTGATTCTGCTCGGAAGCTTGCTAGAGGATAGTGTGTTATTTGGTATTTATAGTGTATTCAATCTCAATCAGGAGCCTTATAGCTGGGCTATTTTGAATCATATGCTACCAACGATGCTCTTTCATTTTGCTATTGCTCTGATCCTCTACATACCGTTACGACGCCAGCTTGAGCTGATCAAGAAAGAGAAGAGTACGGAAGAATCTGCATAAAGAAGCTTCTTTTTTCTTTCTTAATAAAGCAGGAATTTAAGGGGCCCGGCACGAATGAATGAGGATAGGGGGCCAGGCATATGACAGTAAAATCCAAGCATGTAAGGATTAAGGGCATCAAGGATGGCCTGATATTCCTGCTAGACGACAAGTGTCCCTTCGAAGATCTTCTGAGCGAGCTTCGCTATAAGCTGGAGCACAGCCATCAAAATATTTTGACTGGACCGATTGTTCATGTAGATATTAAACTGGGCAATCGTCCCGTAACTGAGGAAGATAAGGAAGCTGTGCTGGAGATTCTGAAGGGACAGGGAAATCTACTGATTCGTTCCATAGAGGCGCTTCCAGTGCCCGGCAGTGAGGATAATGACGCGTTGTTTCTTATGAGCGGGATTCTTCGTTCCGGTCAGGTGCTGCACCATGATGGAAATCTTTTATATCTGGGGGATGTGAACCCAGGAGGAACCATTACCTGTTCAGGCGATATCTATATTCTAGGATCACTTAGAGGTATGGCGCATGCTGGAGTAGATGGAAATGAAGAGGCGATTATCGCTGCTTCATTAATGTCTCCAACACAACTGCGAATTGCTGATATTATCAGTCGTCCTCCCGATGAGTGGGAAACCCGAGAAAGTAGTATGGAGTTTGCATATTTAACGAACGGAGCTATGCAAATCGATAAAATTCATAATTTAGTCAAAGTACGTCAGGATTTAAATGTGTTTAAAGGGGTGTAGCCTCCATGGGAGAAGCGATAGTCGTAACCTCGGGCAAAGGCGGAGTTGGCAAAACAACCACAACAGCCAATATTGGAACCGCACTTGCGCTGCAGGGTAAAAAAGTATGTCTCGTCGATACCGACATTGGACTGCGTAATCTGGATGTAGTTATGGGGCTTGAGAATCGTATTATTTATGATCTTGTGGATGTAGCGGAGGGTCGTTGTCGCCTAAATCAAGCACTCGTTAAAGACAAACGCTTTGATGAGTTGTATATGTTGCCCGCAGCTCAAACGAAGGATAAAACTTCCGTCACTCCTGAACAAGTAAAAGATATTATTCTCGAACTGAAGAAGGAATATGAATATATTTTGATTGATTGTCCAGCAGGGATTGAACATGGCTTCCGCAATGCGATTGCCGGTGCGGATAAAGCGATCGTGGTTACCACACCAGAGCATGCTGCTGTGCGGGATGCGGATCGTATTATCGGACTGCTTGAGCAGTCACATGTGGAATCGCCAAAGCTGGTGGTAAATCGTATTCGCCCAGGTCTTGTGAAGTCTGGGGATATGCTTGATATTGAGGATATTTTACAGGTGTTGAATATTGATCTTATCGGAATTGTTCCGGATGATGAACTGGTCATTAAGGCCGCAAATAGTGGAGAGCCTACAGTTATGAATCCCGATTCGTCAGCAGCTATTGCCTACCGCAATATTGCACGTAGAATTTTAGGTGATGCTGTGCCGCTGATGCAGCTTGATCGGAAACCGGGAGCATTTAAGAAGTTCAAGAAATTTTTCGGTATGGCTTAATTCTGCACCAAGCAATCTTACTATAGAAGCATTAACGGTCCCACCACTAGAGAAATCTATGGGTGGGATTTATTTATTTAGTGGTATTTAAGTGCTCCACCTTGGGTGGGCTTGTTCTAAAGAGACTTCCGTGCTTCATAAAATGGAAGTAAAACAAGCCCGTCCGGAGGGATAAACATGGATCTCAAATCAGATATCAAGAATCGCCGCAAGGAGCGTATTCGTAGTTTGCTGGAGGAAATCCCGAATATAGAAACAGCAGAGGTGCCTCCGTTATTCGTTATGCCCGAAAAGAGTACGAGCTTCAAGGAGTGGGGTACGGGGTTTAAGAAAAATGAAGAGCAATCATCTATAGAGCCTGATCCGGAAGTGATGTGGAAAGAGAGACGGGGTGGCTGGGAGGAACCAGGAGGAGGAGGTTCTAAATTTTCTTCCGGTTTTATTCGACGGGTTATAGCCAGTGTGCTTGTGTTTGGTGCGGTGTGGGGAGTTTTTGCAGTTCACCAGCCATGGTCCTATAAAGTCCAAGCCTTTATTAGTGATGCCTTGAGTAATGACATGGATTTCACAGCAGTGCGGGTCTGGTATGAGGAGAATTTTAATGGTGCACCGGCGTTCATACCGATATTTGGTGACAAAGACGAACCTGCTCAAAAGGCAGCAGCTCAACATGAGCTTAGTGCTCCGGTAGCTGGAAGCATTGTGGAGCCCTTTGCTTCCACGCTAAAAGGTGTAGAAATTATGCCTCGAATCGATTCAACCTCAAATGTGACGGTGAAGAGTATAGACATGGGACGTGTTCTTTCCATCTCTAAAGAATTGGACGGTGGCATTCGAATTGCGGTTCAACATTCTGGAGGAATTACAGCAGAATACGGACATTTAAATGGCACTAAGCTGGAGATTGATGACTGGATTCAGAGTGGAGATGAACTCGGGTGGATGCTGGAGAAAGAGGGCTCCTCAGCTCCAACGCTATTCTTTGCAGTGATGAAAGACAAGACTTATATTGATCCTACAGAAGTGGTATCGTTTGATTAGGATCTTAGGGATTGATTTGTCACTACATCCATTATTCGTAATCATTATGTTGTTCTCTGTACTCACAGGACAATTTCTGGAGTTGCTAACTTTATTTACGATCGTCCTCATTCATGAAATGGGACATGTGGTGGCTGCCCTTTTAGTTGGTGTTACAGTCAAATCGGTTCAGCTTCTTCCGTTTGGCGGAGTTGCGGTTATTGAGGATCATGGGCGGCTCACCGCTAGTCGTGAGATTGGTATTGCACTTGCCGGTCCGCTGCAAAATGGAATCATGATTGTTATGGCTCTTGGGCTTCAGCAAGCAGGTTATGGTAATCAGGAATTTTTAATCTATTTTATAAATGCCAATGCCATTATTGCGCTCTTTAATCTTTTGCCTGTTCTGCCACTTGACGGAGGCAAAGTACTTCAGGCTACTGTTAGTTTATTTCTTCCTTATTACTATACTTTGCTATGGAGCGGACGAGTGAGCGTTGCTGCAAGCATTTTTGTGATTGTGTATGCGCTATTGCCTCTTGGAGCAGGTGGAGGCTTGAGACTGAACATGGTTATGATCGGTGCTTTTTTATTGTATTCAAATCTCACGGATCATCGGAATTTACCGTACCGATTTGTTGCGTTTTTGATGAATAGGGAGGCGGTTTATGAGTATCATTTGCGGACAGGAAGTGTGGCTCGTCCAATTGTTGCCTTATCTGCGAAACCTTTAGATGCTATATTGCGTCTATTTAAACGTAATCAATATCATTTTATCTATGTATTAAACGGCGAAGGAAATGTTGTTGCTGTTGTGCCGGAACAGCGCTTAATATCTACCTACTTCGGAATGTAGTGTATTTATGCAGAGCGTGAGAAGGGATGAATGAATGAACGAAACCAGAGGTGAAGCCATGAAACAGATGATCGTTCACTGCACGCAGCACATTACCCGAATGGCTCTTCTGGAGAACGGAAGGCTTGTGGAGTACGCGGCTGAACGCGATCAGCAGCAAGGGCTGGTCGGAAGTTATTATAAAGGCCGTGTGATTAACGTACTTCCAGGTATGCAGGCTGCTTTTGTTGACATTGGACAGAAGAAGAATGCTTTTTTATATGTTGATGATGTATTGCACCCTCATTTGGAGAGACAGCCGGATGTGAAGCCTTCTATCGAGACGCTTTTGCAGCCGGGTCAGGATATTGTTGTACAAGTAAGAAAAGAGCCTAGTGGCGGCAAAGGTGCGCGTGTAACGACCCATTATACATTGCCGGGTCGCTGGATGGTGTACATGCCTTTTGCTGATTATGTTGGGGTATCCAAAAAAATAAGTCGCGATGCAGAACGTAGCCGGCTCAAAGGAATTGGTGAACGTCTGCGAATGAAAGAAGAGGGGGTTATTATGCGGACCGTCTCTCAGGATGAGCCGTATGAAGCAGTGGAAGGTGATCTTTCATTTTTACGTGCGCAATGGGATAACATTACACGTCGGGCACAAACTGCAGATGCCCCAGCTCTACTTCATCGTGATCTAAGTATTGTTCAGCGCTTTATAAGAGATGCTTTTAATCCACAGCGTGATCAATTGATTATAGATTCTCCAGTTGCAGTTAAAGAAGCCAAGGCATTTCTGGATGACATGGCACCTGATGGGTACAAGCCTGTGAGTTTATATAATGGACCGGAGTCCATTTTTACAGCTTATGGGGTTCAGGAACAGCTGCACAAGAGCTTCAGTCGCAAGATCACGCTGGAGGGCGGAGCGACAATGATCTGGGATGAGACGGAGGCGCTCACCGTTATTGACGTGAATACCGCGCAATATATTGGAGGAGCATCGCTTGAAGAGACGGTGACGAATACTAATTTGCTTGCAGCAGAGGAGATTGGTCGTCTGATCCGTTTACGAGATACGGGCGGAATCATTATTGTTGATTTTATTGATATGGAAGAAGAGATACACCGTAAAATGGTTACCGAGCGGCTGGAGAAAGTGATCTGCAAGGATCGAACCAAAACCCATATTCTCGGTTGGACAAGACTTGGACTCCTCGAGATGACCCGGAAGAAGGCAAGACATGATTCAGCCAGCTTCGCACCTATCCTTTGTCAGTGCTGCGGAGGGACTGGGAAAGTTGGAGAATGGATGGAATGAGTTGACGATGGGCGATAAGTATGATAATATCTTCAAGTATGTGTTTGATTCATTCGGTCCTGCACATGCTGTAACCGCTCCGATCGGGTACATAAGTGTAGTTCTCACGGGAATCTGCCACCTAGACTAGGCGAGTCTGAGACATGAGGAGGTGCAAGTAAAATGTATGCAATTATCGAAACTGGCGGTAAACAATACAAAGTCCAAGAGGGCGATGTTTTGTTCATTGAGAAGTTGGAAGCTGAAGACGGCGCAAGTGTAACTTTTGACCGTGTATTGGCTGTTTCTAACGAAGGTGGTCTGACTGCAGGAACTCCGCTCGTAAGCGGCGCGTCTGTAACAGCTAAAGTCGAGAAACATGGTAAAGGCGCTAAGGTTGTAGTTTACAAATACAAACCTAAGAAGAACTACCACAAGAAACAAGGCCATCGTCAACCGTACACGAAAGTAACTATCGAGAAGATTCAAGCGTAAGAAGGTGCGTGAATGATTAACGTACGGATTACACGATCTTCGGATCTAGGAACTATCGTTGGCTTTGAGGTAAAAGGGCACGCGGGTTATGCAAAGCGTGGCGAAGATATCGTATGTGCCGGAGTTTCGGCCGTAACGGTTGGAACCGTCAATTCGATTGAGACTTTGACCGGAATCTCCATGGATACATCCATGAAGAACGGATTCCTAAGTGGAACATTAGGTTCCATTGATGATTTCGATACTTCCGCGAAGGTACAATTGTTGCTTGAATCCATGGTCGTGATGCTAAATGATATCGCAGAATCATACGGAAAGTATCTTCAAATAGAGCAAGTAAATATTTAAAGAAGGAGGTTGACAACATGTTGAAATTGAATCTTCAATTGTTCGCATCGAAAAAAGGTGTAGGTTCCACAAAAAACGGACGGGATTCCCATTCCAAACGTCTTGGCGTGAAACGTGCTGACGGTCAAGCAGTAACCGGCGGTAACATCTTGGTTCGTCAACGCGGAACAAAAATTCACCCAGGCACTAACGTAGGCATCGGTAAAGATGATACGTTGTTCGCATTGGTGGATGGCGTAGTGAAGTTCGAACGTTGGGGCCGCGATCGCAAAAAAGTGAGCGTATACCCAGTTGATGTCGCTCCGGTAGCAGCGGCACTGGAAGCGTAAGCTTACGGAACCATATTTGCATGTAGAAGCCTCCGGCATGAGTGCCGGAGGCTTTTTTGTAGAATATTCAGAAGCGTTTGTGGATATCTCTTTGAGCACTTTAGAAATGTATACCTTCAGAGTTTTAAGAAAACATAAACATCCTTAGACATATGTGAAATCTCACGGTTATCTCTGGTGAACTACAGGGAACTGCTGTGTTATACTAGGAAATGGTAATTGATGAGGGTAATAATCTAAACGAAGTCATGAATTTTGCGAACTGAGGGACGGGGAGAAAGAATGAAATCCTGGAAAAGTGCAATCTGGGCAGTCATGTTATCCGTATTGCTTCCTTTAGGACTCGTGTATTGGCATACCTCCCTTTTGACATGTCTGTTGCTTGGAATTTGGGTAGCAGCAACGGTTGCTTTCAGTTTGATTTGGAATCAGCGTCATTGGGAACGGGAACTGCGTATACAAGAGAACACTCTGCAACAGGCGGCGATTCGGACACTGAATCATCATCGTCATGATTGGATGAATGATTTGCAGATTCTTTACGGATATATTCAGCTTGGAAAGCCTGATAAATCCGTGGAGTGTGTGGAAAGAATAAAGGAACGCATAGCGCTTGATAGTCGTATCGCGAAGCTGGGCATTCCTTCATTGGTCTTCTATATCCAATCTTTCCGAACTTACCGGACTAGTCTGGAACTGGAAGTTCAAGTGGAGGAAGGATTGCAACTGGAGGAGAAGCTAAACCGGGAAGCAGGAGATGAGCTGACTTCAGTGATCATGCAGACCGTACGAGCTTATCAATATAACGGACTGGCTCCCCAGGGTGAAACGCGCAAGCTGCGTCTTGGCTTTATTCAGGATGGAGGAGACATTCTTATCTCCTTCGAAGGTGAGGGAGAGCATGGCAATCCCGAGCAGCTCAAAGGGCAAATTTATAATATAGTACAAGGGAAAATCATGAAAGCGGAGCAGTTTAAGCCCAGCAAGGCTTATGTAGAGCTGCGTTTGCCGCTTGAAATGTGAGGAAGGTGAACATTAATGTTCGTAGATAAAGCTAAGATTTATGTTAAGGGCGGAGACGGCGGGGATGGTATCGTTGCGTTTCGTCGGGAAAAGTATGTACCGGATGGTGGTCCAGCAGGTGGTGATGGTGGCCGTGGTGGCGACGTTATCTTCCGCGTAGATGAGGGCTTGCGTACGCTGATGGATTTCCGTTATCAGCGCCATTTTAAAGCGGACAAGGGGATTAAAGGACGTAACAGAAGTCAGCATGGGGCGAACGCTGATCATATGATCGTGCGAATTCCACCTGGAACCATATTAATTGACGATGATACTCAAGAGATCATCGCCGATTTGACTCGTCATGGTCAGCAAGTTGTTGTTGCCCGTGGGGGTCGTGGGGGTCGTGGGAATGCTCGTTTTGCAACAGCAGCGAATAAGGCTCCAGAGCTAGCAGAGAACGGCGAAGAGGGTCAAGAGCGGTATATTGTTATGGAACTTAAGGTTATGGCTGATGTGGGACTTGTAGGCTTCCCGAGTGTGGGCAAATCTACGCTACTGTCGGTCGTATCCGCAGCTCAACCAAAGATTGGTGCATACCATTTCACTACGATTACACCGAACTTAGGTGTAGTAGATGTTGGGGATGGACGAAGCTTTGTAATGGCGGATCTGCCAGGATTAATTGAGGGAGCTAGTGAAGGCATAGGGCTTGGTCATGAATTCCTGCGTCACGTTGAACGTACACGGATTATTATTCACGTAGTGGATATGTCTGGTTCAGAGGGGCGTGATCCCTTCGAGGATTGGGTTCTCATTAATGACGAGCTGAAGCAATACAATGCGGCTCTAATTGATCGTCCTCAGATCGTGGCCGCGAATAAAATGGATATGCCAGAGTCAGAGGAGAATCTCATCGCTTTCCGAGAACGCGTAGCTGAGCTGCGTCCGGATCTTGAGGTTATGCCAATCTCCTCGCTTACCCGTCAGGGTGTTCAGGAACTGTTATATCGTGCAACGGATATTCTTGATAGTATTCCGGTGGCGCCGGTAGTTGAAGAAGTATCAGGAACAACTGAACGTAAGGTTTATAAGCTAGAAGCGGAAGATGATAACTCGTTCACCATTACACGTGATAATGAAACATATGTGGTCAACAGCCCTCGTATCGAGAAAATGTTGAAACGTATGCAGCTTAGCACACATGATGCGATTCTAAAGCTCGCCCGGACATTGCGACATATGGGCGTAGATGCAGAGCTTCGTAAACGTGGAGCTGTAGAGGGGACTATTGTCCGTATTGGTGAGTTCGAATTCGAGTTCGTAGAGAATAGCAGTTACTATTAATATTTAGCTGATTACAAAGCGCGACTTGTGTTCTCCTGTAGAGGAAGACACAAGCCGCGCTTTTTTTTTTAATATAAGAAAGTATAAATTTCACACCATACTATATGTCTTATATTTCTCGCTTAAACGCTTACCGTCCTTATAAGGACGTCAAAGTCTTTTATACTTGTTTCCATATCGAGTATATTTTTTTCGTGAAAAGAACCCAAATCACGATATATATCGTATACAATTAATATCGAAATACACAATTTCCCATCCGGGAACGCATACGTTATTCATATATCATAGATGATGAAAGAGGGAATAGCAGATGGCAATTATAGAAGTGGTGAAGTACGACGGTCCTCCGGGGATTTTCGCATGGAAATATCCTAACCAAGAGCTAGGGACATGGACTCAGCTAATCGTTAATGAATCTCAGGAAGCGATCCTATTCAAGGGCGGACAAGCGCTTGATTCCTTTACGGCAGGGCGGCACACCCTGAGTACCGCCAATATTCCTATTTTATCTAATATCGTCAATCTTCCTTTCGGGGGGAAGTCGCCGTTCACAGCAGAAGTATGGTATGTGAATAAGACCAATTCGATGAATGTTAAATGGGGAACCAGCGCACCTTTACAACTCCAGGATCCTAAATACAAAATTATGATTTCTGTTCGTTCCTTCGGACAGTTTGGTGTAAAGGTTGATAATCCGCGCAAATTTTTGTTGCAGCTTGTTGGAACGCTTCCTCAGTTTGATCACGATACGCTCGTGAATTATTTCCGCGGCTTGCTTATGTCGAATATAAATGAACTGATCTCATCCTACCTTGTACATAAGCAAATCAGTATATTGGAGATTAATGCCTATGTTGCAGAGATCTCAAAGCATATCCAGGGGCGGTTAGCATCAGCTTTTCTGGATAATGGACTTGAGCTGAATAATTTCTATATTGATTCCATTAATATTCCTGATGATGATCCGGCAACGATTCGATTAAAGGAAGCTTTAGCTAAAAAAGCAGAAATGGATATTATCGGCTTCAACTATCAGCAGGAGCGTGGCTTTAACACGATGGAAAAAGCAGCAGGTAATCCAGGTAATCTTGGAGTAGGCATGATGAACACCGGGATGGGGCTTGGACTTGGTATGGGATTCGCTGGACCGGCTATGGATATGGTGAATCGTATGACCCGAGGGATGAGTTTTGATTCAGGGACTACAGTTGTGCGCCAAGAGCGCTCCTGTTCGAAGTGTGGGGTTATGAATTCTGTTGAGGGAAGGTTCTGCAGTGGCTGTGGGCATGCTCTGGAGAGCATTCAGCAAAGTGCATCGTCCGGAAACAAGATCAATTGTTTGGAATGTGGACATGAATTGAAAGCAGGAGCCAAGTTCTGTCCTGGTTGTGGCAATCCTTATCGTGCTTGTCCAACCTGTGGAGCAGATAATCCTGAGGGTGCATCTTCCTGTGTCTCTTGTGGGAAAGAAATGCCTAAAGCCTGTGGTAAATGTGGAGAAATGGTATCACCAGGGGTGAAATTCTGTCCTCACTGTGGAGATAGCTTGGTTATTAAATGCGGAGGTTGTGGGCATGAGCTGAAGCCTGGACAGAAATTTTGTGCAGAGTGTGGAACAAAGGCAGGCTGAAGGAGGACGTTATGAACAAGAGCAAAAGCTATATTCGTATCATCACCATTATTTATGTGGCTGCTATAATACTAACGGTATTCTCCTTTATAGGGTTAGGCTTCTCTGAATCACTGTTTCGCTTTGTGATTTCGCTAGTTGCTGTTCTGCTGGCGGAGAGTGTGGTGTATGGCTATTGTATTTTTTGGCTCCGTACTGCAGGTAGTGTGCAGCGGACCTCACCCGTTCTTCTCAGCGGTGCATTCATCACGGGGATTTATGCGGTTGGAGTATTCGCATCAGCTATTATCTTCGATTGGCTACTGGAGTTGTCCCCTCTGTGGTATGCTGCGGTTCAACTGCTGATTCTTTTGATTGGTGGAATCACACTGGCTGTGATCGGGATTTATGGATGGAATGCCGGAACAGAAGAACAGCAAATACAGAGGTCCTTGCAAGCTTTTCGGCAGCATCAGAGTGAAATAAACGAGATCAGTACGCTGGCAAGCAGCTGGAAGAATCCTGAAACTGAACAGCTTGTACAAGTGCTCAATAAGTTACGAGATCAATTCAAGTTCAGTGATCCTGTATCAGATCCATCGTTATATGCTACTGAGGATATCATGCATCAGCAGATCTCCCTGTTGCATGATCATGTGAAGCTTCTGCTTATGACAAATGAGCCACATGAGAACTGGCAAGCCGAAATCAACGAAATGGCCGACAGTATTAAAGCTACACTAGAGCGGCGAAATCGGGAATTAGCGGCACTTAAATAGGAGGAAATAACTACATGAACAGATTGAACATACAAGAGCCGTCACCGACCCCAGCGGGGAGTGCAGCGGTTCCTCTGATTAAATTAGACCGGACTGGGTTTGATTATGTCATTCTTGCAGCAGCTTATCTATTCACACCCATTGGACTCGTTCTTGCATTGTTACGTTTGATGCTAACTCATTATAAAAATCATCGGAGACCCACCAATCTAAATCTGATCATGCATGTATTTATCGGAGGATTTGTTGAACTCTCTATTGCAATGTTTGTGGATACCATGAGTGGAAACACTGGAACTTCCGAATTATTAACGATCCAGATTTTCCTTGCAGTCATATTTTTGATTCCGGCACTTATTCTTGCGAGTGTGACAGCAAAAGCTAAATATACACTTTCTAAGCTTAACACTTCTTATATAGAGCTGATTCAAAATAAAAATATCCGATATGTCGGCAGTATATCTGAACGGATAGGCCAAAGCGAAAGCGATGTACGGAGAGATGTCCAGTATCTCAAGAATAAAGGATTACTGGATATTGATATCGTACTTTCCGAGGGGCGCCAGACGCCAGATCCATCCATGGCAGCACCTAATCTTGTTCATTCTGGAAGGACATCAGGCTTCGGAGCTCAAGCTTCGGGTCAGCAGATTCATGCTCAACCGCAGTCCTCACCGCTGCTGCCTAAGTCCATCCGTTGTCCGGGCTGCGGAGCACAGAACACGGTTCAGCCTAGTCAGTCAAAGAGCTGTGATTATTGTGGAACAATGATATCGTACAGTTAATGCCAAGGTTCTCCCTGAGCATTGTAGATATAACTTAACTAGGGGAGATATAAGATGAGTAAATTGGATATACGTAGGCAGCCACCAATAACAGGCAAACCGATATATAAGCATGAATATGAGCGGACGGCGTTTGATTATACGACTATTGTGTTTGCGTATGTATTTGCTCCGGTTGGCTTTATATTGGCTGCCATTCGGTTATTATCTACACATTCCAAGAGACAGCGTAAAGCAAGCAATATTAACCTGTTTTATCATGCGTGTATGGGTGCCTTTGTAGAATTGGCGATCTATTTCATTATTTGCAAGCTACTTGGTCAAATCGATTATGTCGCACTCTTGATCAGGCTGGTGATTATCTACGCATTGTTTAGGATTCCCGCCATCAAATTGTCGGTTAGGGCCGTAGGATGGAGAGAGGGATTCACCTATCTTTGCAATGACTATATCGCATTGGTTCTTGTGGACGGCATAAGGCATATCGGCAGCCTATCCGATATTCGCGGATTCAGTGAAGAGAACGTCCGCGAGGTTTTGGAATATTTAAAAGATCAGGGAGTACTTTCTCCAGATATTGTTTATTATGAAGGACGTGTAGACAATCCATTTGTAAAATTGCCGCCGAAGCTTATTTATTCCAAACGGGCACAAGCACTGGTGCGTGCGCCTGAGAATAACCTTCGCTACCGTAACAAGCGAGACCGGACAGTGTTTGATCGAATCATCATGGCGATTGCTTATTTGTTTGCTCCGCTTGGGTTTGTACTTGCGATGCTTCGTTTTGTAAGCACTCATTATAAGAATGAGCGGAAATCATTTAACTACAAATTGCTCTATCATGTATGTATGGGAGCGTTTATGGAACTTGCCGTCCTCTTCGCCGTGGGGACCTACAAAGGGGATTTTAAGTGGTTCACTTTATTGATCATTCTGGTGGTCCTCTACTTGATCTTTATAATTCCGGCGGACAGCTTTGCAGGGAGGGCTACCTTCGCAACAGAAAACTTTGATTTTCTGTGCAAGAAGTATCTCATGCTGATCATAGTGGATGATGTTAGACATATTGGTAATTTAGCTGATATCACGAAACAAAGTGAAGATGATGTACGTAGAGACCTACAGTATTTGGTGAGATGGGGGTTACTTGCTTCTGATCTTGTCTATTATGAAGGACGTGTTAAGCTCTTAGATAAACAACCGCCAAATCTTGTGCATCCTGACCGGGCACAGCCCTCCGTGGCATCAGAGAACCAGCCATCATCTGGGCGGCAGTCATTACCGGAGAATAGGCCTAAGCCACCTGTCCAACTGCCGAAATCCATCGTTTGTCCGAGTTGCGGTGCTAAGAGTAGAGTACTTCCTGGGCAGGATAAGATCTGTGACTATTGCGGGACGACGATACCCTACAGCTAGTGTACATACGATTGCCTACTACCCCCGGGAATCCGGGGGTTTTGCTGCACCTAATTCCCCGACTTCAGAGTATACATATAAAGTTATTGCATTTTATAAGCTTTTTCCGATATAATGTCCACTAAGAAAACACAAAAGTCTTTGAGGTGAGGACGTTCGTGAAAGAACGCTATTATTTGGTCCGTGAGGACATATTACCTGATGCCGTACTTAAGACTATGCAGGTCAAACAATTGCTTGAGGCCGGGGATGCGAAGACCGTACATGAAGGTGTAGAACAGGTAGGATTAAGCCGAAGTGCTTTTTATAAATACAAGGATGGCATTCACCTGATCCATCAGCTTGAACGTGAGCGGATTGTTACGATTTCTATGGATTTGGAACATGAATCTGGGATGCTCTCTAAGGTTCTAGGATCTGTGGCGGGGCATGGGGCTAACGTGCTAACAATTCATCAGAGTATCCCGCTGCAAGGACGTGCGAATGTGGTGATCTCCGTGGAAATCTCACATTTGAATGAGGAGCTCGGAGAGATGCTTGATAGTCTGAAGAATATTCCGGGAGTGAAGCGCGCCCTAATCGTTGGACAGGGATAGAGAAATTATAAACGTAAAACTTTTAGGAGGATACAGATGAAGCCGGTTAAAGTAGGATTGCTGGGTCTGGGAACAGTTGGTACAGGTGTAGTTCGTATCGTGGAAGGAAATCAGGAGGATTTGAGCAGTCAAGTAGGCTCTCCAATACTCATTGAGCGCATAGCGGTGAATAATTCCAATAAGCCACGTGATATTGAGGTCGACCCTGCCAAAATAACAACAGATCCATGGGATGTTATTCGTGATCCTGAGATTGATGTAATTGTTGAAGTGATGGGTGGTATCGATGGAACAAAGGAATATATTCTTGAAGCTTTGGACCGCGGTAAGCATGTCGTAACTGCGAACAAGGATTTGATGGCGCTGCACGGCTCAGAGATTCTGGCTAAGGCGCAAGAGAAGCAATGTGATGTCTTTTATGAGGCTAGTGTTGCAGGTGGTATTCCGATTATTCGGACGCTTATCGAAGGTTTTTCTTCAGACAAGATCATGAAGATTATAGGTATTGTGAATGGAACAACTAATTACATACTAACCAAAATGAGTCAAGAAGGTGCCTCCTATAATGATGTGTTAAAAGAAGCGCAGGATCTGGGATATGCAGAGGCCGATCCGACTTCCGATGTTGAAGGTCTGGATGCTGCCCGCAAAATGGCGATTCTCGGAACCTTAGGCTTCCGCACTAACGTGGAGCTACATGACGTCAGTGTGAGCGGGATTTCAGAAGTGAGTAAAGCTGATATTGCCTTTGCGAAGCGTCTCGGATATGAAATCAAGCTGCTGGGTATCGCTGAACGTCAGGATGAGGAATTCAGTATCAGTGTTCAACCGACTTTGATCCGAGCGAGTCATCCGCTTGCATCCGTAAATGGTGTCTTCAATGCAGTTTATGTATACGGTGAAGCAGTAGGAGAGACGATGTTCTATGGTGCGGGCGCGGGTGCAATGCCAACAGCGACTTCGATAGTAGCTGACTTGGTAGCCATTATTAAGAACCTCAAGCTGGGTGTTAATGGATTGAAGCAAAAAGTACCTTATAAGCAGAAGAAGCTGAAGAGTGATGAGGATATCTTTTATAAAAACTTCCTACTGTTGCACGTTGATGATAAGGCGGGCGTATTGGCCAAGATTACTCAGGTGTTTGCCGAGTATGACGTGAGTCTTGATTCGGTAGTTCAGCAAGCCAATCCCAATAATCCTGACGCAGAGATTATTATTGTTACACATAACGCTAGCAAAGCAAGTATGAACAAAGTGCTGCGCCACTTTAATGAACTGAAAGTCATCCACCGGATCAAGAGCCATTATCGTGTGGAAGGTTAGAACTGTAGCTAGAGTATACTTTCTATATTCAAACAATGAGTAAGGAGATAGCACCTGTTATGAGTACTTATGGAGTAGCAAGGGTTAAAGTACCTGCTAGTACTGCCAATCTTGGTCCGGGCTTCGATACTCTTGGCATGGCTTTGCCGTTATATGCCTGGATTGAGATGGAGGAAGTAGAGGAGACTGTTTTTCATCTATATGGTGACGAGATGAAGGGGGTGGCTCTGGATAAGAGTAATCTACTCTATCAGGTCGCTCAAATGGTATTTGCGGAAGCGGGCGTTACGGTGCCGGAAATATCTATTTCGATGTATTCTGAGATTCCGCTTACGCGTGGGCTCGGCAGCAGTGCCTCGGCCATCATTGGGGGCATGGTCGCAGCTAATACAATGATCGGCTCTCCGCTCGATGATGCCAAGCTGTTTGATATGGCTACCCAGCTTGAGAAACATCCTGACAATGTAGGAGCTTCCTTGTTTGGTGGCATCATTACGGCTGTGTGGGATGGTGATCATGCGGATTATGTTCGCCTTGAACCACCGCAAGACCTTGAGGTTCTCGTGGTTATTCCTGAATTCGAGCTGGAAACCACAAAAGCACGGGGAGTGCTTCCAACAGAAATATCAGTTAGTGATGCTGTGTATAACATCAGCAGAACCTCTTTAATGACGGCCTCGTTTGCTTCAGGCCGGCTTGACCTGATCAGTAGAGCGATGCAGGATCGTCTGCATCAGCCCTATCGTGCAGCACTTATTCCAGGCATGGAGAAGCTGCTCGCGGAAGCGCCTAACCATGGTGCTTTAGGAATCGCGCTTAGCGGTGCCGGTCCTACCTTACTGTGTTTAGTTGATCGCCATGAGTCTCGTAAGCGAGAGCTTGAGGCTTTTCTGATAAATACGATGCAAGAACACGGCATCTCTGCTAAGACTTGCTGGCTGATGCCTTGCACTTCAGGTGTTACATCAGAGCTTCTTGAAAGAAACGAGATGCAAAACGTATCATTTTTGGATATGATAAAAGGAGAAGTACGGTTATGAAATCAATAGCGGTATTGCCGCAGGGCTCGGTATCTCACGAAGCGCTGCTGCATTTGTTTAACGGCGAGCCTGTAAAAATTGTGCATCACAAGCTAATTTCCGATGTCTTTCTCTCTACGGCTGGTGGCGCCACTGATTACAGCGTTATCCCGATTGAGAATACTATTGAAGGCTCAGTTAGTCTACATATTGATTGGCTCATTAATGAGGTCGACCTTCCTATGCAGGCTGAATGGATCTTTCCATCGATACAGAATCTCATCGGTCACCCGCTGGAGTTCAGAGATACGAACGGCAATAAGGATTTCACTAAAATGAAAAAAATCCTTTCGCATCCTGTTGCAATGGCACAATGCATGCAATTTGTTCGGAAGCATGCACCTTGGGCGGAACTGGAGTCGGTCGGAAGCACCTCTGAAGCTGTTGAAATTGTTAAGAACAATCCTGACAAGGGCTGGGCTGCGATTGGTACTGCTCTTGGCGCAGCAACTCATGGGCTGGAGATTGTTGATCGGAAAGTTACAGATCACAACAACAACTACACGCGATTTGTCCTTGTCGGTCCGCAGAAGATTGATCTTCCACGGAGCAGCAATGGTGTAAAGACGAGTGTCCTAGTTACGCTGCCGGAGGATTTTCCCGGTGCTTTGCATCAGGTCCTCGCTGCCTTTTCTTGGCGGAAGCTGAACTTATCGCGTATTGAATCACGACCAACGAAAAAGAAGTTGGGTACTTATTATTTTTATATTGATGTGCTGGAACCGATAGAATCAGTCCTGCTACCAGGAGCGATTGAAGAGATTAGCGCTTTAGGCTGTCAGGTTCGGATTCTGGGCTCGTATCCCACATACACCTATGAGGAAGAGAAAGCGGAGGTGCAGTAAATTTATGGCTGAACAATGGATCTATCTAGATGGACAACACGTAACTAAGGAAAATGCAAAGGTATCCGTTTTTGATCACGGTTTTTTGTATGGAGACGGCATATTTGAAGGTATTCGTATCTACAATGGTAATATTTTTAAATGTAAAGAGCATTTGGACAGACTATATGATTCGGCGAAGTCGATCATGCTGGACATTCCGCTCACTTATGACGAGATGCTGGAAGCTATGGCTGAAACGATTCGCCTTAATGACATGCGTAACGGTTATATTCGACTGATCGTATCCCGTGGTCCTGGTAACTTGGGTCTTGATCCACGCCGTTGCCCTAAAGCCAGCGTAATCATTATCGTTGAACAATTAGCTATTTACCCAGAGCAAGCGTACATTAATGGGCTTCGTGCTGTTTCTGTATCCCAACGTCGTAATATTCCGGATGCACTGAATCCGAAGATTAAATCGCTTAACTATCTCAACAATATCCTAGTGAAAATTCAGTCCAATCTGGCAGAAGCCGATGAAGCAATCATGATGAATGCTCAAGGATATGTTACTGAAGGATCTGGAGATAATATTTTCATCATCAAAAATGGTGTGGTCTTCACTCCTCCATGCTATTTGGGAGCGCTTGAAGGAATCACACGTCTGGCGATCATCGAGTTATGTGAGAAATTGGGTATTAAGCTAAAAGAAGAACCATTCACTATGCATGATGTTTACATAGCGGACGAGGTATTCTTCACAGGTACTGCTGCTGAAGTAATTGCTGCGCGTGAAATTGACGGCCGAATCATTGGTGAAGGACAAGCGGGTCCAATCACTTTGAAATTGCTTGAAGAGTTCCGCAATGTTGTTGACAAAGATGGCTACAAGGTTTGGGAATAACAGTTAATCGTACAATTTGCTCTTAACATGCTAGTCGTGTAATGAGTATTGAATAGGCATTAGATATCCTTTCATGCATATGAAGAAGATGGCCGGAGGTCTCTGGTAAATCTTTTCATGTCTCATGAAAGGATTTTTTTTATTTCAGGGATGTCATTCGCCCATGGGCTGCATAAGATGTAGTAACGAAGGAGGCGGCTGTACCGCATATAACTCTGTAAGAGAGCAATGTTCCATCCAAAGGGTGTTTGCTTTCAAAGCCAGTTTTGCTGTGTAGCTGTAAGAAAGCAATACTCCACAAAACTTTTAGGAGGTTAATGCTACGTGAAAATACACATTGTCAAACAAGGCGATAGTCTGTATGCATTATCGCAAAAGTACGGAGTGCCGTTACAAAAAATTATTGAAGCTAATCCACAGATCAGTAATCCGAATGTGCTGGCACTTGGTGAAAAAGTAAAAATACCTACGGCTCCTGTATCCGTACCGGATAACAGTGAAGTTTACTACAAGCATACAGTCAAACAAGGAGACACCTTATGGAAGTTATCTAAGGCGTGGGGAATCCCTTTAAAAGATATGGTTGAAGCAAACCCCCAGCTAAAGAATCCGAATGTATTGATGTTAGGGGAAGTAGTCAACATTCCTAAAAAGACATCAAACGCTTCACCTGTACAGCCAGGTTACATGCCTTCTAATGCTTCTGAGAAAACACAAGTTGGCGGGAAGGAATATACGGGTCCAAAAGAACAGCCAGTTGCTGAGGTAGTTCCTGCACCAAAACCGGAAACTAAACCAGAGGTCAAACCAGAAACTAAACCGGAAGCAAAAGCAGAAAATAAGCCAGAGGCAAAAGCAGAAAATAAACCAGAAGCTAAAGCGGAAACTAAACCTGCACCTAAATCATCGCCAAATATCTCGCCTTTGTACAATTCTGCACCACACCCATCGATGAACATTGCCCCTATTAATACTCAAAATGCTGCACCTAATCCTGCGCCGAATATGCAGATGGAAGTTGCTCCTGTGCAAGAAATTGAAATGCAAAGCTTATTTGTTCAGATTACAGTTCCAAATCAAGAGCCTGTAGCTCATCATGAGGCAGCAAAAGCTGAGAAGAAGCCAGTGGCTTGCAAAGAGGAAAAGGCAGATGCTTGTGACAACATGGGATATCCAGGACTAGGAGGAAATCCTTATCTCTATGATTCTTATCAAAATAGCCCTAATATGAACATGAATTGGGCACCAAGTTATGTTCAACCGGCGTCATATGGACCCGAATGCATGTCTCCATACTACTTTACAGAAAATATGTATTCACCTAACATGAGTCCAGAACAATGGAATCCGAATGCTGCACCTAATGTGAGTCCAGAACAATGGAATCCAAACGAGTGGCCTAATATGAGTCCAGAACAATGGAATCCAAACGCGTGGCCTAATATGAGTCCAGAACAATGGAATCCGAACGCTTGGCCTAATATGAGTCCGGAACAATGGAATCCGAATGCTGCGCCTAACGTGAGTCCAGAACAATGGAATCCAAATGCTGCACCTAACGTGAGTCCAGAACAATGGAATCCAAATGCTGCACCTAACAATATGGAGGCTAATGTTTCAGGGATGAACCCGATGTATGGGATGTCATCGAACCTTCCTTGGCCAACTACTTGTGGGTGTGGGGGGATGCATGTTCAACCCTATTCATATGAAATGCCCGTATATAATACCTATCCTGCATATGGAAACCCAAATGCATTATCTGCTTATGGAGCGGGAACACCTAATCAGGGAATAGTTCCAACATCACCTCTTGGAGCTTTTGGCGGGCCGATAATGTCGAGTATTCCGTCTAATCCGCAGTATCCAGGTATTGGTGATTATTCGCAGCATAATCGGGTTCCGGAAATCCAAGATCCTGAAACGTTTGTACAGGACACTCCCGAAGTTGCTAGAACAGTGAGTGAGGAATCTACTTCTGGCGCTTCTCTCAAGAGCAAGGGAACTGCAACGAAGGAAACGGCATCAAAAGCAAAGACCTCGAGTCAAAACAGCAGTACGAAAAACAAAACAGCTGTGAAGTCTCAACGTTCAAATGTTGGTGGTCGTACAGAGAGCTCAAAGAAACGCAGAAATCCGTGGATTTCTAATTAATACAGTCCTAAACTAACATCCAATCTCTATTTAAACGTGTAGGTTCTGATTATTAGAATCTGCACGTTTTTTATGAGGATGGGAATGAGAAGTAGAACTGAGGCGAAAGTACTTTGTTTTTTGAATTTAGGGGTTGTTTTTAGAGTGGGTTATATGTTACATTATAAATCCAGTCGCAAAGAGGAGATATAAACTTTCGGTTGGTGAATGTTAATCCGAATGAAATTACAAAAGACTTTGAAAAAAAGTCTTGCAATTCATCGGAGGACATGATATATTATAAA
>NZ_CDRJTB010000087.1:0-26088 GCF_976954365.1 Paenibacillus sp. Marseille-Q9583 | reverse complement strand
GTAAATTTACATTTTTGAGAATTACTATTCTTTTTAATGAATGATAGGGGGAGTGCGAATAATGTTATCATCCACAGAGCTAAGCAAGCTGAATGAAGCGAATTACAGGGAGGACCGATTAGAGGCACTTAATCATTTTTATGAGGATCTCTGTAATAAGAAAGTAGCAGATGGCTATATTTATTCTCTTAGTCGTTATGGGAAAATATTTGCTAATGGAGCGGGGGGACGCTTCAGTTACGAAGAAGATAGCGACCAAGAATTAAAAACGGATACAATTTTTCGAATCGCTTCTATTACCAAGCTGTTTACGGCAACAGCGATCTGGCAGCTGGCAGATGATGGCAAAATTTTTATGGGACAACCAGTTAGTTCTATTCTTCCGGAATTTGATGCCGATCCTTTTAAGCCGATTACAATTGCTCATTTACTGACTCATACCTCAGGCATCGCACCTGATCATGGCACTATAAGTGATACCTACTATAAAAGTGCATGGTGGTATATTTATGAATCAGAGCTTGGAAAAGAAAATTGGATTAAAGCTGGACTTTCCTATGGCATTCGTTTTCCGGTAGGGACTCAATGGATGTATTCCTCGTTCGGATACGTGGTTCTTGGTGCAATTATTGAGAAAATAACAGGTGTTTCTGCAGAAGATTACATAATGGACAACATTGTAAAACCGTTAGGCATGACAGATACTTTCTTTGATATTCCGCCTGAGAAAGCTGGTAGGATCGCTATTCGTTCGCAAGAGGCCAAGGAATATCTTCAGAAGCTGCAAAACGGGGAAATTACGGATGAAGAACAAAGGTCTGAGGAAGAAATCAAGACTCCCGGAACTGGTGGGGGAATGTATTCAACCGTTAATGATCTACAAAAGTTCGGAATCATGCTGCTTAACCATGGGGAATACGAAGGTGGTCATATCTTAAGCCGGATGGCTGTTCAGAGAATGACCAAGCGGTTCAATTCTGAAAAACTTCCAAACTACGCATGGGGAGATGGAGGAGCGGATAGACCATACGGTCTTGGGCCAGACCTTCGATATAATGAAAGTACATCTTATTCTGAAGGCACTTTTTTTCACGAAGGATGGGGATCTTGTTCTTTGGTCATTGACCCGGTAGAAAAGCTGGTTGCCGTTTGGTATATCCCTTTTCATAACCATATATGGGACGGTAGAGCTATTTTCGGCACAAACAATGTGATCTGGTCTGGACTCGAATAAGAACAAGGTTAGTTGTAGTGAGATATCAAAGATAGGCAGGATGTGACTTATGTTTGAGAAGATAAAGCACCGCTTTCGCGTGATGAGAGCGGTTGCTTTTGTTACTTATAAGGAATGGAGTGCGTACAGAACGCATTCGATGGTTTCTATTTTTGTAGGCCCGGTATATTTTTTAGTGCAGTATTATATATGGAGCGCTGTTTATAATGGGGAATCCTCAATTAACGGGATGTCGCTCTCTCAGATGCTCTCTTATTTTTGCGCCACGATGTTGATCAACTACTTGACCATGGATTTTGCCGATTGGAACTTGCAGATGCTCATTCGCACCGGGAAATTCATTACGTTCTCTTTAAGACCAATGAATCATATGTTCTATGCATTGTCACAGAAGGCAGGGCATAGGGTACTTGGGCTTCTATTTGAATTTATACCCTGCTTTATGATCTTCTTCTTTATTTTTCATATTGATGTTTTACCCGCAAATTTACTATACACAATGTTATCGATAGCTATGGCGTTTATGATGAATTTTTTCATCCACTATAGTATTGGAATGGTGGCCTTTTGGATGGTGCAATCCTCCAGTATTCGTAACTTTTTCAGTCTTTGTGAGGGGATATTCTCAGGATCACTGATTCCATTAGTCTTTTTTCCAAAATCCTTACAGATGGCTTCCTTTTTCTTACCGTTTCAATATACGACCTTTCTGCCTGCAATGGTCTATACAGGTAGCTATACTTTAGCTGATATAACCTTACCTATTCCCCAAGTTTTGTTGTTGCAGCTTGTAGCCGTTATAATTGCCGGAATAGTCTGCCGGGTGCTGTATGCGGTATCGCTTAAGCATTTTACGGGGGTGGGCGCATGAAACGTATGTATTTAATATACAAAACTTGTATGAAGGCGAATATTGCTTCTGCGATCACCTATCGCGTTAATTTTATTCTTAATAGCCTTATCATGCTCATAGGGAATGTGTTGTTTCCCCTAGTAACGGTGTTCATCTATAATTCGAATGCTTCATTTGAAGGATGGACCTTTAAAGAGGCACTATTAATTCAATCTGTTTTCATTTTGTCTACGGCTTGTGCTGGGATTTTTTTTAACGGAATTATGTGGAATACAATGTCTCATGTAGTAGAAGGGACTTTGGAAGTGGTATTAATTAAACCAACCTCGAGCCTTTTTCTGCTGTTGGCCAGATCTTTTGAGTTCGAAAGTATCGGGCTTTTAGGTGGAGGAGTAGTCATGTTTGTATACGCACTTAGTGGAATCGATGGGATGACCATCGGATCTTGGTTATTGTTCCTGTTGTTATTTGGCGCAGGGCTGCTTGTTATGTTCGGCGTGGCGCTTATTGTGGCAGCAATTTCCTTCAAATGGGTAGCGAATTCCCGCTTGCCGGAGATGTTTGAGAGCATTAAGTCTTTTGGGCGTTATCCAGGGACGATTTTCCCTAAAGCAGTCGTAGCCGTAAGTTCTTTTCTTTTTCCGGTTTCCATGATTGCTTACTTTCCAGCATCTACTCTGATTGGACGATGGGAAGCCTATTTTTTTATAGCGATTATCCCTTGTGTATTATTTGCTGCCTTCGGAATTTGGCTCTATACGTACATGCTTCGTAGTTACAAAAGTGCCGGAGGATGAATTTGTATGAAGGAGAATTACATTGGACATTATTACCGTCAAGAATTTAACTAAGCAATATGAAACGTATCACCGTGGACAAGATGCAAAAAGCGTATTTAAAAGTCTGTTTCACCGTGAAAAATCGATTATCACCTCTGTAGAAGATCTTTCGTTCAGTGTTGGAAAAGGAGAGATCATTGGCATTTTGGGTCCAAACGGCGCGGGGAAATCTACGACTATTAAAATGCTGACAGGTGTTCTCTATCCCACATCGGGAGAAATAAATGTTCTAGGATACAACCCTCATAAGCAAAAAAATCAATATGTAAAACAAATCGGAGTACTGTTCGGACAGAAATCGCAGTTAATATGGGACATTCCTCCTTTGGATAGCTTTTATATGAACAAGGAAATTTATGATATTCCTACGAATGACTTTCGTACAAGACTAGATCGATTTGTAAGTATGTTTGAGATTGGTGATATTATCACTAAGCCTACGCGCACCCTTTCACTGGGAGAACGAATGAAATGCGAGTTTATTATGGCAATGCTTCATTCTCCGCCAGTGGTTTTTTTGGATGAGCCGACGATCGGGCTGGATGTTATAGCTAAACAAAGAATCAGAGAATTCATTAAGCAAATGAATCAGGAAGGCACCACATTTATTCTGACGACACATGACTTGGAAGATGTAGAGCGTTTGGTTCAAAGAGTACTTATAATTCATCAAGGGAAAAAAGTATATGACGACAAGTTCTCTGAACTTCGACTGCATCTGGGCGCCAAAAAAGTAGTCAGGCTTTCAGCCGCCACAACGATTGGAGATATTGATCTGCCTGGAACTTTGATATCGGAAAGAATATCGGATTACGAAGTGGAATTAGAGATCGATACCGAGAAATGTAAAATGGGTGAGTTTCTGCATATCCTTAGCGAAAAGGTAGAGATCCTTGACATATCTATTAAGGAGATTCCCATTGAAAAAATCATCAGCTCCATTTATGAGATGGATACGGGAGAACATATTCAAGCTTGAGAACGGATCATCTGCAGATTTAGATCGAGCATGGACCATAACTTTTCAGTGATCTCTTTTGCAGAGCAAGGATTACTATGGGTAAACCACCATTCAATCACTCCGACAGTCGCCGAACTCAAAAATTGCACAGATATATCTTTACTCAGCTCATCCAGGTTAAAATTGTTTTCTAAAAATTGTACCTTAATCTGCTCATTTATCATTTCTTGTAATTGGTTTCTAAAGGAGAGCAGAGCTTTGTTTCTTAATAAAGTCTTATAAAAGAGAGCGTTCTCCTCCAATTGTTCCAGTGTGCGGAGCAATGACGCCTTCGAGGGATTAGGTTCGGTTTCATCCTCCACTGCGGAGCAGCTTTCGATTAGTTGCTGGAGCTGAGCCTCCAGGCATTTATCCATCAGATCGTATTTATCCGCATAATGGGAATAAATCGTTCCGCGGTTTACATCAGCGCGCTCTGCGATTTCGTTGATCGTTATTTTTTCAAAATCTTTTTCAGCCATCAGTTGAATTAATGCATTCATGATGGCTGTTTGGTTTTTTTTAATTCTTCTGTCCATGGTAAGACTCCCTTTTTATTAAACAATGTATTGTATTTTGTTGAAAAATCAACAAAACCGATCAAACTAACGATTGAACCCTACCGGAGATGTGATAATCTGATTTTATCGAACAGTTGATCAAAATTCAACAAATGTCTAAAAAGGGATAGAGGAGTTAATTATGAGAGTTCTAGTTTTTGGAGCGGGAGTATTAGGCAGCTATCTTTCACATGTTCTAGTGCGTGGGGGAAATGATGTCACCATGCTTGCCAGAGGAAAGCGAGCAGAGCAATTGGCGAAAGACGGACTTGTACTTCGCCATTATTTTCAATGTAAAAACACTATGGATTCTGTAAAAGTCATCTCAGAGCTTCAACCGGATGATCTCTATGATCTTATTTTTGTTGTAATGAAATATAATGATTTTCCAGCCGTGTTACCTATTCTAGCTAATAATCATAGTCAGAATATAATTCTTGTGGGGAACAATGGCGATGCACATGGAATGCAAAAAGATTTACAGGAAATGAGCAATGTGAGGAAAAATATACTCTTCGGATTTCAGCTGAGTGCAGGAATTCGTGAAACGAGCGGTCGTGTTATCAAAATACATGCAGGAGGGCAAATGGTACTTGGCAGTCTTGACGGTGAGATCCCAATAAAACACTTACTGGAAAAAGCGTTTGAGAACGCTAAATATAAGCTAACTTATCATGAGGATATGGATGCTTGGCTCAAAAGTCATATCGTGCCAATAGTGGCTTTGAACTCCCTTAGTTATCTTCATGACGGGGATTTGAAAAAGGTATCCAAAGATAAGAAGCTATTAAAACAAGCCATTTCAGTAATGGACGAGGGGTTTCAAATCATGGAGCAATTAGGTTATACTGTCACTCCGGCAGGGCAAGTTAACTTTGTTCGAAAGCACAAGCAGGCTGTATATTATGGTCTGACAATAATTCATAAATTACCGTTTATGAAATTAGTGGACGGTTCTTTCAGCGAATTAGCGGCTTTGTTTAATTCATTTGATATTTTGAAGCAACAAGCAAACATTGCAACGCCCAATTGGGATCAACTTAAAAAACAAGCGTTTTCGAAGTTTAATGCAAATGTATAACAATCTTGTTCAGGAGGTATACAATCGATGGCTATATATTTTATAAGGCATGGAATAGATGATGAAGGCTTTCGTGGGGGTTGGAGTCAACGTGGACTTGTAGTAGAGGGACATAGACAAGCCGAACGTCTTGGATATTATCTTAAGGAAAATCAATCTAGCTTTAACATAGCCCGTATTCTTTGTAGTGATTTGCAACGTGCGTTAGATACAGCAAATGAGATCGCCAGAGAGCTTAATTTGCCTGTTGAAAGCAGCCAGTATTGGAGAGAAACGAACAATGGTGTAATCGCTGGAATGCCCCATGAAATTGCAAATGAACGATACCCGGGTCTCTATTTCTCGGAATTAAGAATGGATGAGAGATTTCCAGGAGGAGAGAGCCCACAGGATTTTTTTACGCGAATCAATGCAAGTTTCTCAAAACTATGTAATGAACTGGAGAGTACTGATCCAAATGAAAATGTAATTGTGGTCACTCATGGTGGTGTAATCAATGTTATATACCATGTTTTAAAAGGGCTAACGTGGACGAATAAGAGTGCTCATTTCCCGACTTCATATACTAGTATTCATAAAATAGAGTATCAAGCAGATAAGTGGGCAGTTACAGCAGAAAATCTTACGGAACATATATCAAGTGATCAGGCTGCTGGTATGGCCAATTGATTGGGAGGTACAAATATGGGTTTATTGAATGCGCTGATTGAGCAAGCCAAGAACCCTAGACTGGAAAGAAATAAAGCGGCCGCACCGCCCTACAAAGGACGACACAGCCGCTTTAATTTCACCGTCTAATTAGCCGGATTGGTATTAAACGAACAACGAACGGGAGATGATTACGAGCAAGATAAAAAGTACCAAGATCGCTCCAGTCGAAGTGAAGGCTCCTCCATGAAATTCACCCATGTTAATTCCTCCTTACCATATGTCTTTGTTCTCAAGTGCTGCGGCGGGTGTCGCAGCTTTCTGAGATAATGACATCATATGCCAAAGTGGACTGGATGTACTGGTCTATGGCCTATTGCTCGTCAATATGGGCTTTTAAGATGCGAAGTCCTTTAGGAAGATGATTCTTAAGTTGGCCTGCACTTGCTTTGCCCCAACTTATCGGCAAACCATCTAAAGTTACTAGTGTCCATCCATGTAATTCCACCGGCACTGGTAAGCTTTCTCCCCGGAGCCAAGCATGTATTTCCAGCCCCCCACTACTGAGATCAAAACTACGTGTTACTTGTGTGTGCTGAATCGCCATCGCTAGGGCGTGAGCGGGTTCAATCCGATTTTTCTTCAAATGGGCAATATGTAGCCCGGCACGAGGAATACGCAAACCATCCAGCAGCCCAGTATGGAGTTTGCCATTAAAGGATTCAGGCAGTAAATAAAGGGATTCTCCGAACAGCAGTGGGACGCCTTGATATGAGAAACCAGGAAGCTCTAACGAAGCCCAGTCTTGGAATAACTGGTATGCATCGCGAACGGAAGAATTAATTTTTGGGTTGCTTTTGCTTCGACGCTTTTTGGTGCTGCGTTTGGCGTCATCGTTAACGTCGTTTTCGGTGACACTTTGCTTACGTAGGAGTGCAACAAAGTGGCCTTCGCCTTTTTCTAAATGTGGCCAAAGGCGCTTGTGGGTAAGTAACTCCATATCGGGGTAACGATCCGTCAATCGGGCAATGATCTCCTCATTCTCTTGACGGTTAAAGGTGCAAGTAGAGTAGGCTAGAGTCCCCCCAGGCTTAAGCATAAGGTAGGCGTCTTGCAGGATGTCCCATTGTCTCGCCGCACACATAACCACATGGTCAGGAGACCACTCTTGAACGGCATTTGGATCTTTTCGAAACATGCCTTCTCCTGAGCAAGGAGCATCCAGCATAATTCGGTCAAAAGCAAGTGGGAAGCGCGAAGACAGCTGCTCTGGAGTTGCACAGGTTACGAGGGTATTCTTTATACCTAAACGTTCTACGTTCTCTGCAAGAATTTTTGCACGCTCTGGATGGATTTCATTAGAAATTAAGAGGCCTTGTCCTTGCATTAAACCAGCGATATGCGTAGTTTTACCCCCTGGAGCTGCTGCAAGGTCGAGGACGGTTTCACCGGGTTTCGGTGCCAGCAGTTCAGCTGCGGACATTGCGGAAGGCTCCTGAATATAATATAGTCCAGCAGCATGGTAAGGGTGCCTGCCTGGTCGAGCGGGCTCTTCATAATAATAACCATCAGGGCACCATGGGATAGGTTTCAGGTCAAACTGTGAGACTGTGCGTTCTACTGCGACTTGACCTGAATCTGAGATGCTTTTCAATGGATTAAAGCGAAGTCCTTGCGTTCGTGGAGCTGAATAACTTTCTAGAAAAGCATTTGCCTCTTGCCCCAGCATTTCTTGTATATATGCGGTGTAAGAGGCAGGCAGCTGTTCTTCCTTCATAGATCATTCTCCTTTTTCTTAGTTGCTGTTTCATGTTTATACCGATAAAATCAAGGTATGGGGAACGTAATCGTACCTGAAATTCTACATATACACAACTATATCATAATTGCCAAGTCTTACTGTACGTAAGGCAATTGTAAAGGGGATGTACCATATGAATTTGCTGCAAGCGCTCTTCTTCCCACCGGAGCAACCCGGTGGTGTATCGTCCATGATCCCTTATCTTCAGGAAAGGTTCCGTTCAAGCCGCTGGGAGATGGATTTGTTTTGGTTACCTAAGCGGATTCGCAACAAGGGACATGAAGAAGTCATATTCGAGACCTTTGATTGGACCCAGTTTGGGGAAAGTCAGATCGTTCAGAAATATATTCAGACCTACCGTGATTATCTATGGTGGACTAAACTACGAATGAGCAAGACATATGATCTTATCCATTCCCATCATCCAATTGCTGGTTTAGCAATGAAAAAAGTATTTCCAAATACTCCGTTAATTCAAACCTTACATTCCAGTTATGAGCGAGAGCTGATTCTGAATGGAGCTATTTCTGAAGGTGGGCTGGAACATCAGTTTCTAGTTTCGCTATACCGCGAACTTGAGCATGTTAGTGATCGGTTAATGACTGTGTCGCAAGCTTTTGCAGAGTATGTGGCGCCTTATATTCTAGATCCTTCTAATATAGGAGTAATACCGAATGGTTTTGATGAGAAAAGGTTTAAGCCAGTCCCGCATGACAACGCTGTACCACAGCTAGTGACTGTGACACGTCTAGTTCCAGCCAAAGGAATTGATACTTTACTCAAGGCCTGTGCTGAGCTTAAAAATCGCGGCCATGAATATGTACTGCATATTATTGGAGATGGACCTTCCCGTGCGGATTTGGAAAACATGGCTAAGCAATTAGGAATTTATAATGAAACAATTTTTTATGGATATACGCTCCATCCGGAAGAATTCATGCCTTTCTTTGATATTTTCGTGCTGCCTTCTCGGGCGGAGGCCTTCGGATCGGTGTTTGCAGAAGCAGCGCTTAGCTGCTTGGCTTTAGTTGGGACGAATGTAGGCGGGATACCGGAGCAGATTGAAGATGGTGTGAATGGCCTGCTCGTCAGTCCTGATGATGAGATTGCTCTTGCTGACGCTTTAGAGAAGGTGATATCTGATCCGGCTTATCGTTATGAGCTTTCTCGTTCAGCTTGGGATAAAGCGAAAAGCTTGTACTCGCTAACTCGTGTCGCTAATGAACTTAAAAAGACATACTTACAGTATCCCTCAGGAACGAAGGGGTGAGCAGCTATGATTCCATTTCGATTTCTACATGCTGCTGACTTACATCTGGATAGCCGTTTTGCTGGGCTGGCGCATATTTCGCCAGCCATTCGTTCTTATTTACGTGAGTCAACCTTCGCCGCCCTTGGGCGGCTTGTCCGCGTTGCCATCCAAGAGAATGTTGATTTTATCGTCATCAGTGGAGATGTATACGATGTTTCTGACGCTTCCTTACAGGGTCAACTGCGATTTCAGGAAGCGCTCAAGGAACTGGATCAGCAAGGAATACACGTGTTTCTGATCCATGGAAATCATGATCCACTTGACGGATTGCGTCTGACTACAGAAATGCCCAGGCATGTAACCGTGTTTGGAGGAGAGAAGCCAGATCTCGCTACGGCTTACCGTCGCAAAGATGGTCAAGAAGTGGCTATTGTTAGTGGAATCTCCTATCCGACTGCGAAAGTTACGGACAACACTGCAGTGACCTTTTCTCGAAAGCCTGGCAGCTGTCTGTTTCATATTGCTATGCTGCATGGGAATGTAGACGGTGATTTACTGCACGAGACGTATTCTCCTTGCAGTCGTAGGGACCTTATCGAACGGGGTTTTGATTATTGGGCACTTGGACATATCCATAAACGTAGTGTATTGCATGAAAAACCGGCGATTATATATCCGGGCAATATACAGGGACGTAGCATTAAGGAAACCGGACCAAAAGGTTGTTATGTTGTGGATGTTGATGAGGCTGGAAGTGCTACGCCCCATTTTCATGAGCTTGATTATGTTCGCTGGCAGGTACGGGATCTGTCCATTGAGGGATTGAGTAATGAAGCAGAATGGATACAAAGGGTAGAGCAGGTGATTGACGATATCAGGGAGGAACTCCCGGAGCTGATGTCAGTGGTCAGATTTCGTCTGATCGGATGCGGGGACGTACATAAAGTATTAGCTGAAAAAGGAGCGGTAGAGGATCTGCTGTCTGAACTCCAACGCCGTGAGGCGGTACGTGCTGAGCGTAAAGATTATATGGGACTTGTCTGGGTGGAAGGATTCGCTGTAGAATCCGGGTTAGCTATTGACCGTGAACGGTTATTAGAGGAGGATAGCTTTCTTGGAGAAATGCTGCGAATTACAGAGCGTACGGAACATTCAGCAGAAGGGCTTGAAGAATTAATAAACAGTGCGCTTAAGCCGCTCATGGAGAATCAGGAGCTGCGACAGCTGCTCTCGGTTACAAGTCAAGAGGAGAAGCTAAGTTGGCTTCGTAGTGCAGCAGAACAGGGAATCACAATGCTCGGTGGAATGGAGGGTGCTCCAGAAGATGAGAATTGAACATTTGCAGATTCATGGCTTCGGACGTTTGCATAACCGAGAGATTAAACTGTCGGAAGGAGTTACCATACTCTATGGACGTAATGAAGCAGGAAAAAGCACGACGTTACAGTTTATTCGCTCCATGCTGTTTGGGATTCCAAGTCGTGGTAACCCTACGGAGAGGTATGAACCTATGCAAGGCGGATTACATGGGGGAATACTGAAGGCATGTGATGGTAATGGTGCCCTGTGGACCATTCGTCGACATACAGCTGGCGGTGAGGGCTCAGGAAGAAATGAGAAACTGAACATCACGGTTAACCATCCGAATGGAACAACGCAAGAGCTAGGGCAAGCTGAAATGGAGCGTCTTTTGCTTGGTGGTATCTCTCGGAGCATGTTCCATCAATTGTTCGCGGTCTCTCTCGATGAACTGCAGGAGCTTGCTGCGCTTCAATCAGAAGAGATGGGCAGCTTTCTCTTTCACGCGGGTATGGGCGGTGGTGGAACGATCATGCGGGCGGAACGCCGATTGGTACAGGAAGCTGAGAAGCTGTATAAACCTCGGGGCAAGCTGCAGGAAGCTGCTAAAATCGTTCAGGCTATTGAGAAACTAGAGCGTCAGATGGCGGAGAGCCGCTCTTATCTTCCACGTTATAACGGTAATATAGCAGCATTAAAGGTTACGGAATCTGAGCTAGATCAACTGGAACAACAACGTAAGCTTACTGGAGACAAGCTCGTGATGCTTCGCAAAGCTCAGGATGTTCGTGAATTGTGGTTAAAATGGAGCGATGCGCAGCTCGAGCTGCAGGACCTGCCAGTGATTACAACCTTTCCTGAAGATGGAGCGATTCGCTATCAGACACTTGAAGGTGAAATTCGGAATGCTCAGGGAGCAGTAACTCGTTATGAACGTCTGCAAAGTGAGCTTACGGCTGAGCTGACGCAGAATCCGCCGGATGCGTTGTTAACAGCGCAAGGGCCTGCCCTGGAGCGGCTGGATCGCCATCGGAGCAGCTATGAAAACCTGCGAGCGGAAAGACAGCGGCTAGAAGGTGAATGGACCGCGCTGAATGAGCATTTGCAGCGAATTCTGCGAGGCATTGATGTCAGCTGGAGCGCGGCAGAGCTGACTGCATTTTCGGGTGCAGCGGCGGATCGTGAAGCTGCACGGAGGTTTGCGGCGGCGTTTGCAAGTTATGATCGCCGCATGGAAGCGGAGGGCGCAGCGCGGCAGACGCTGCGTTCCCGCTTGGCCGCTGCCTCAGCTTCGCTGCAGGCAGCAGAACGGGCGCTGGCGCGTGAACACGCAACCGGCGCCGAATCTTTTGCGCAGCTGGCACCGCGCAGCGCCCGAGAAGTGCTGCAGCTGTGGGACGAGCTGCAGCAGGCGGCCGAGCGCTGGCGCGAAGCGCAGCTCAGCGAAGGGCCGCAGCGCGGCCCCGGCGCCGGAAGTGACGGCCCTAGCGCGCAGCGCATGGCCGCGCTCTACCGGCGCCTGCTGTGGGCTGGGGCAGCACTAACCGTGCTGCTGCCCACAGCGCTGTGGCTGACCGGTGCTCCGCCGGTCAGCGCATTGCTCGCGATCGGCCTGCTTGGCGCGGCCGATCTGGCCCTTTGGGCCGGCCTCAGCGGAGCGCGCCGGCCGGAAGCGTCCCCGCCAGGGCATGGCGGGGACGTGGGCGCAGCCGCAGCCGAGATGCTGCGGCTGCGGGGGCAGCTGCTCTCCGGGACGGAGCCGGATAGCGCCATGCCGGGGCGGCGATCGGCCGCCCCGGCATCCAGCCCTGACGCAGGCGGGCTGGAAGCCTCCATGAAGGAGCTTCGCAGGCTCATGGAGGCTTGGTCCGCTTGGCGGCAGCGCATTGAACGCTATGCCGCCGATCGGGATGCCTGCCGCACGGAGTTGGAGACGCTGGCAGGCCAAGAGAAGCTGCTCGCGGAAGAAATGAGCTTGGCGGAGACGGCTTTTACGCAAACTGCTGAGCAATATGAAGAATGGCTGCGTGAGCGCAGATTGCCCGAAGGGTTGTCTCCGGAAGGGCTACCGGATATCTTCGCTATGGTGGAGCAAGGGAACGAACTGCTGCGCCAAGAGAATAAGCTCTCTTTACGTCTGAAAGAGCTGGAAGATAAGTGTCACGTGTTCGAGGAGGAGCTGCTTGCGCTCATTTATGAATCAGGTACTGATCCTTTAGACGAGTCTGGCGTAGCGGCGGCAACTAGCTTTGATATGGATCCGCACGATGGACAGCGACGCTCTGCACTAACTTTACTAAGCTGGCTGGAACTTCGAAAAAGAGCTTGGGATGAACTGAAAAAGGACCTGGTTCGCCGGGAAGGTATTCAGTCACGGTTACAAGAGCTTCTGGAAGAGCTTAAGGAGAGCCATAGGGTATTAGGTGAGTTAAGAGAACAGCGTGAACACCTGTTGCACGAAGGCGGAGCAACAGGCGGGGAGGATTTCTTAAGGAGATCGGCTGCTGTTCAGCGGCGTAGTGAGCTGAATAAATCCATTCGCCAGTGGGAGCTAGCCATGTTTGGAGGCTGGGAGGACGAGCGAGTTAACGCCTTGCAGTTATTATTAGATCATCATGATGCTTCAGCACTCCAGAAGGAACGTACGGCAGCTGAAGAGCTAGCTGAACGGGAAGAAGAAATGTGGAACACCCTGCTGGAGCAACGAGGAAAGCTGCTTCAGGAAAGGGAGTATTTGAAAGAGCGTTGTATGGAGGACTCTGTTATTCAGCAATTGGAAGAGCAGAGAGCTGCTCTGCGAATCGTGGCTGATAAGTATGCGGTAGCAGCATTAACTGCTGAATTAATCGGAAGAACCCGCCGTATTTATGAGCAGGAGAAGCAACCGCAGGTACTTTTGCTTGCATCTGACTATTTCTCCAAGCTGACTGAAGGGGAATACAAAAGAGTAGTTATGACTCTAGGTCATAAAGAACTAAAAGCGGAACACAAAGATGCTGGCCTGCTGGACAGCGGTCTGCTCAGCCGTGGGACGGCAGAACAGTTGTACCTTTCCATCCGCTTGGCACTTGCAGAGACGATGTCTCGGCAAGTATCGTTACCACTGCTGTTCGATGATCTTTTCGTCAATTTTGACGAGGCTCGTCTTCATGCTGCGCTTTCATTGCTTGGTGAACTGTCGGTCTCCCGCCAGATTGTGATGATGACCTGTCACAAGCATGTGGCGGAAGCGGCAGCACGAATCATTCCAACAGCAGCAGTTATTTCCGTGTAACTGGTTTTATGGATACAAGGCTGTTCCCTTTTCCACTCGAACCCGATGAGGAATCGCTACGTGGTGGAGTAGACCATGGCGTACGTAGTAGCATGACAGCCCAGACCATCGACAAAGCTCCGAAGATCGGGTAGAACACGGAGAGTAGAGAGCTAAAGCCAAATTGGCTCAGTAAATAACAGACCAACATCAGAATCGGCGTAATCAATGCGGGTTTAACTGGAATTCGTTGTTTAAGCTGCATGGTGACGCCATAAATGTCGGCAACAAAAGTGCTAAAGATCTCCAAAAAGATCAGCAACAAATATATAGTTTGTACTACAGTACCCAACCGGATGGCGATGTTGCCCATAGGGATTTCAAATTGGAGAATATCAGGCATCTGGGAGCTCATCGCGAAATGTGCGGCGATCAACATAAAGCCAATTCCGGCACCACCAATAATACCGCCCCAGACAAGAGATTTTTCTTCATCCGTATGTCGAGCCATGGGAACTAATACGGCTTGAGCCATACCTAGATTAAAGGCGGTGTAGAGCAGCGGCGACATCCAAGCGCCAAAGATTGTCCGATCCGTTTCTAGGAATAAGAACCGCTGAGCTCCTGGAATTTGAAAGGTATTAAAAATAATGATGAGTGACAGCGTAAGCATTAATGGGACGATCAGACTGTTCATTTGCAGAATACCGGAAATTCCCCGTTTAAGCAGAAAATAAGAACCAACCAGCGTGAGTATTAGTCCTGTTTGATAATGAAATCCAAGATGCTCTTGAAAAATAGCGCCTGCGCCTGCAAGCATAATACTGTTGACACCGATTAAGATGACCATCGTGAACAAACTGATGGTGCTTCCGACTTGGTCACCGAAGAGGTGTCGATTAAAGTCTTCATAAGACTCTGCTTCTATGCGCCGAGCGATGACCATCATTTTCGTACCCAGCCATATAAACAGTATAGTAGAGAGCAGGATGGTCAGGACTGCCCAGTGTCCGTAACGAGTGAAGAATTTTAATATTTCTTGTCCGGTGGCGAATCCGGCTCCTACAATGGTGCCAATGTAAGTGAATGCGATCTGTAATGTTCGGACATGTGATTTCATGGCTCCCCTCCTAATAGTTTTAAGAACAAAAGAAAAATCATAATGCCTGCTATGCAGGATTGCCTTGTGCACTCTGTATAGTACAGGTTATGATGAGGATCAGTAGGACATGACTTCCGTGATTCATTTGTACGGAACGTCTGCGATTATAAAGGGTATTGGAGGTTCAAAGTCATGGAAGTGTTGAAACAGCGGATTTTGGAGGAAGGTGTCGTCGTTTCGGATGAAGTGCTGAAGCTGGATGCACTGTTGAATCATCAGGTAGATCCGCAGCTTACGATGGAAATGGGACGGGAGTTTGCCGGGAGGTTTGCGGACTGCGGAATTACACGTATTGTGACCGTAGAATCCTCGGGCATTGCCGTGGCATTTGCCACCGCATATGAGTTAAAGGTGCCGTTAGTTTTTGCACGTCGCAAAAAAACACTGTTAGCAGATCCGGACGCACTTTGTGAAAGAGTTCCTTCTTTTACGAAAGGCATTGTTACCGACATTATGTTGTCTCGCCAATTCATCTCTCCAGAGGATAAAATCCTCTTTATCGATGATATTATTGCTAATGGTGATGCAGCACGTGGATTGATTAAGATCATCGAGCGCTCTGGCGCTGAGCTGGTAGGTCTTGGCGTTGTAGTGGAAAAAAGCTTTCAGGCTGGAGCCCGGACGATCAAAGAACAAGGCATCCGACTGGAGTCACTCGTAAGAATTACTTCTCTTAGTGGAGGCACCATTGAATTTGGGGAATAACTCGTTTTTGAGATAAGAACAGGCCTATTTTTCAAACAACTGCTTTTCACCCTATAGATTTTCCTTTATAATAAAATCAGACATAGGGAGGAGGCGTCACAATGGGGAAAGAACCGGTGACTGAGCAATTTTTTATTGATAAATTAACCGAGGCCAAGGATCACTTCGAGCGTGCGCTGGATTGCAAACACACGGAATTCGACGATCTGTATCCCTATATGATTGAACATCCTCAGTTTTTTTGGTACAAACGCTATGTAGCTTGGTCAGAACTTCTGACAATCAAAGGTTTATGTGAGGAACTTTCCTTCCCTTGGAGGGAGAAATTCACAACAAACCAAGTGGAGTATCTGGAGCAACGTGTGATGTCCGCTAAAGTTCTTGATTTCTGGTTCGAGAAGAATGAAGCGCTGATATAAGAATGCTTTAGTAGACATGCAATTGGTCAATTACTTATACGAGACCCAGATGATTTTTCATTTGGGTCTTTTTTCTGGAAATATAAGAAAGTATATATTTTAAGCTATCCTTTATCCTTATATTTTTCGCAGAACGGATCTTTGCGAGCGATACGTAGTATCACTGCATCGGAACTATCCCCTAAAAGGGGGGCGTATCCGTTTCTGCTTAATGAAAATAGGATAAGCTATACAGAGGGAGGAATTCATGATGATTAGCGATGAACAATTGGATGCGTACCGAATTTCCGGCGAGAAAATTCGTGTGGTGCGGGACGGCATAGAAAGTAATGATGTAAAAGGGATTGTTTTGGCTTGGGATGATTCGCAGGTGATGATACGTCGTCAGAATAGACGAGTAGTAAAGCTAGATCGGAATTATTTATTCCAACCCTTCAGCGAACCAAGGAAAGAACCTGATAATATATAGTTTCCGCAGCAAAAACAGCTCCTTACCCAAATTGGGTGGGGAGCTGTTCTGCTTACATATATGCCTCTGACGGATTAAATACTTAAAGCTAGCTGGGAGTCGCTCTCTTCTCTGGAGAGTATGGAGAGCTCTGTGGACAGTCCGAGATACGCACGCATTCGCAGCATCATCTCTCTACGGAATCCTGGCCATAATATATTCATCTCACCTTGATATCCTCTACAGGAGTACAAGGCCTCGACTCCTCGTTGATCTTGGCGAACGGTTGTGATCTTCAGATCACGTGAGCTCAATTCACGCGTAACCTCTTGAAGCATTAGTGAGGTCTTCTTAGTGGCACCAGACAACAGCTCCATATAAAGCTGAGGGGTCTTAAATAGACCACTTTTGCTGATTACACGGCAGTCACGCTCGAAAACTTTATGAATAAACGTTAGCAGCAAATAGCTTCTGACAAGGGACAGTTCTTCTTTAGTAACATCTTCATCAACAATGGATGTCTTCAACTTCGTAGTCGCCATTATAAATCACCTCATTTATATTATGCGAACTTTTGTTCTCATTATACCTTATATTCGGAATTAAAAGCAATAATTATCCATAAAATAATGATCGATAAGAAAAACTGGAAAATATATTGACGCTTTAATCTCAGCATGGTATGATCTATCTTGTGACCGCAAGTTTGATATGTAGTCATTATGATGTGCGGTCGTGGCGGAATTGGCAGACGCGCACGGTTCAGGTCCGTGTGGTAGCAATACCGTGGAGGTTCGAGTCCTCTCGACCGCATCACTAGAAACTCCCTTGAGAAATCAAGGGAGTTTTCTTTACGTACATGTAAGGTTGAGTAACCAGTAACCATAGATAAGGGAATAACATTTTCATTGTGGATGGAGCCTAGGCTCATGAGAGTTTTGTATAATTCAATGAACTTACAGGTGTGTAAGTAGGTGTATATCTGAGGGAAAGTCAGGGAGCATTGGAGTTGGATTTATTAAAGGAGAATTCAAGATTATAGGGAATTTCTCCCTATAATTATTAGAATTCAGTTATTTTCAATGAGTATAGGGAATTACTCCCTATAAATTCGGATAAAACCCCAAAAACGATAAAATCCAATGAATTATAGGGAGGTTTTCCCTATATCCATCGATTTATGGACAAAAGCGTAAATTTAAAGGGAGGAATCCCCTATATCCGTGATTGAGACTGAGAAAAAGTAGAAAGTGAGGCATAAATGCACCAGAATTGCCCCCTGAAATTTCCCATAGTCGCCTCAGCCTACAAAATTACATTTATAAATAATACGAGGGTGACTAACACCTTAATTCCTGCAAATTTGCAGGAATTCTTACTTCAGAAGAAATCTTCGAGCCATCCGTGAGGATATACCTGTACATTCTCAGTTTTTGAACTTAATGAGGAAGATATCATGTACAAAAAGCTGATCATTTGCAGGCTTTCTCTAGTTCGGTGAAGGGTATGGGTTAATAAAGGTATATCATTTTGATTCTGAGATGTGAGCGGATGGCTCATGAAAGTTCTGATGATCATGGTTTGACTTAGCTTAATAAATATCGAATTAACCCTATTAGAGCGAAGGCGAACAAAACTGTCCCAGCACCAATGCCTGTAATTGCACTGTTTGCGACCTTAAGTTTTTTAGATATGAATAGTGATACGATAGAGATTGCAACCAGAAGTGCTGCTAAAAGGTATAAACTGAAGTCGTTAAACACACTTTTTAAGCCAATAAAATGAATCCCTACTATAAAGGCAATCCAAGGAGCAACATAATCATTATACTTACATTTCATCAATATAGAAGCTCCAGCACCAGCCAACAATAATTCAATATAGACAGAAATTAGATAATTATCAAAAGAGGTCTTGTCATTTAATACGGAGGGAGCATCCCAGTTCGTCACACTTAAATAGACACCAATCAAGCAGACGAGAAGGGATACACCAGAAGCTATGCCAATATATTTTCGCCAGCTGGATCTGGGATTTTCTTGTGCCCAACCAAACCAACTAAAACTAAACATACCGAATATAGAAGCATACATGGCGTAATCCCTCACATAATCCATACAGTACCCCCTATAAATATTAACAATATTCCAGGCAGAGTCTTATACTGTAGACTTCCGAAGCATCCAGAACGATAAGAGTGCATACAAGACCGTCAAGGGCATACTCCACAAGGCAAGTTCAAATGCGGTATGGCTAGCCAACCAATTAAATACATCTACCCACCACTGATAATATGTCATTAATAATCCAGCGACACTGTACAGAATAAACATAACTGCCGCGAAAATGAATAGGCCGCTTCTACCGAATCTACGGAAGATGCTGGATATAACAAATCCCCAATAAAACATATGCAACAAGATCATGAAATAGATCCACAGCTGCTCTAGCACAGTACCATCATTCAAGTATGGTAGGTGAAAATAATGTAGCTGCACACCCCATCCAGGTGTTAATTTGGTTTCTACAATAGATAGCAGGAACAGAAGAAGTGAGAAGCCGGCACTTGTTATAACGGCCATCAAGGATGTGCCGAAGAAATAATCTGTCCTCCGTAGGCTTAAGCCCAAGGCAAAGGGGAAAGTCTGTACTAATATAATGATACCTATGACAAACATATAAATGAAGATAGAGACTAGGCCACCGGTATACATTGGTTCTTGCAAGAAAAAAGCTATGACGAGATTAACCAAAAAGCTGGACAATAATATAATCCAAGGCATAAACAACCAAAACCATTTATCCTTGTAGTGCATTTTTAATATCCCTGTCATTTGGTTCATTGCACTGCAACTCCCTTCCCTTTGGATTTTCTGTTTGTAAGATGAACAATTAACTGTTGTAAAGATATCGGGGAGATCTCCAGACCAAGCATCTCAGCACGTGATAGATCTGTTGAGTTTAAGCCAATAACAGTGGCAGAAAGTAATCCGCCAAAGGATTCACGAGAGATGATCTCTTTACCGGTGATTAAATCTTCGACCTTTGCAGCCGCACCGATAACTTTAGCAGCCCGCCCGCGAAGAGCTTCAGCATCCTCATTGATAATCAGCTTACCGTTGTCGATAACAATGACATGCTCTAATAGCTGGCTTACCTCGTCAATTAAATGTGTAGACAAGACAACTGTTCGCGGATATTCTGAATAATCCTCAATTAGCCGATCGTAAAACAGGCTTCTTGCCACAGCATCGAGACCTAAATAAGGTTCGTCAAAAATAGTCAGCGGAGCGCGGCTAGCCAGGCCTACTACAATGCCCACCGCTGAGAGCATACCTCTAGACAGCTTCTTTATTCTTCTTTTTAAGGGGAGATTAAAGTCCTTGATTAAGGAGTGGGCGTAGTCCTGATCAAAGTTAGGGAAGAATAACTCGGATACCTCTAGAACATCGATGATGCGGTACGTATCCGGATACTTTTGGCTTTCCTTAATGAAGCAAATCTGATTGAGTACGCGGTTATTCTCGTAGGGATGTTCCCCGAACACCTTCAAATCACCACTTGTAGCAAATAACTGTGCTGTAATCATGTGCATGATTGTTGTTTTGCCCGCACCATTTCTGCCAAGCAGACCATAGATTTTGTTCTTTTCTAAAGAAAAACTAATATCTTGGATGACGGTTACCTTTCCATACGACTTGGTCAGTCCCTTGATCTCAACGACTTCATTCATGACCGATTATCTCCCCTCTGAATCATCTTCGTTAATTGATCCAACGTAATTCCTAATTTCTCTGCTTCACGGATCATAGTTACAACATATTGCTCATAAAATTGTTCTTTTCTCTTTTCCATCAATACTGTGCGCGCTCCAGAAGCTACAAACATGCCGATACCTCGCTTTTTGTATAAAATTCCTTGGTCGACAAGCAAATTCACACCTTTCGCAGCCGTCGCCGGATTGATCTGGTAAAAAACAGCAAATTGATTTGTAGAAGGAACCTGTGATTCCTCCAGGAGTGTTTCTTCGATGATGTCATTTTCTATGCGTTCGGCGATCTGCATAAATATTGGTCGAGTATCATCCATTAAGCTTCCCATGTATTCACCGCCATGTTCATTGGTTAGTTAGTTATGTAATTAACCATATATGCAACGAACTTATTTGTCAATCATTTCTATGTGGATTTTTTGATCCTTTGAGCCCAAATCCAGCGAATTGACGTATCAGCATAAATAAAAAGGCAGTTCGGTCAAACCGAACTGCCTTTTATTTTAGTTGGATGTCTGCTATGATTTTGTCCTATTAGAAAACAAGAGAAGGGTGAAACTATGAATGAATATGGTCCGGATTTATTTAAAGGTACGGCAGTGTACTATTCAAAATATCGACCGCAGTATCCTTCATCCCTTATTCGGTTCTTAATTCAGAAGTTTTCGCTTAACGGAGAAGGCCGTCTGCTTGATTTAGGGTGTGGTACGGGTCAGCTGGGACTAAGATTTAGTGATTGGTTTGAAGAAATGATAGGTGTAGATACGGAAAGTGGAATGTTGGAAGAGGCTAATCGTCTATCAAAAATCCATAGGATTGATAACGTTAGTTGGACGCTTGGTAGAGCAGAAGAGTTGCAGAATGTCTGGGGTTCCTTCCGTCTTACCATCCTAGCCAAAGCGTTTCACTGGATGGATAGATCGTCTATTCTTGAAATCCTATACCACAGTTCGGACAATAATGGCGGTCTAGCAATTATTGATACTTTTAATTTAGGGCATGAGCCATTATCTTGGCAGCTTAAGGTAAACGAAGTAGTGAAACGCTGGTTAGGTAACGAAAGAATCGCAGGAGATAGCATCTATACTCATCCTAAAGAAAGACATGAGGATATTGTTGCACAATCTAGCTTTAAGGATGTGGAAAGATTGATTTTACCGAGTTATTCAGTGACATGGACGGTGGATTCTATTCTTGGAAATTTGTATTCCACATCCTATGCTTCAAAGCGCTTATTTGGAGATCACTTGGAACGATTCGAAGCGGATTTGAAATCTTCTTTATTAGAAATTGAACCTACGGGTAAATTTACTGAAGTGTTATCAGTTTCTGTTATCACAGCATTAAAGAAGGAAGCAAAATCACAATAAGAATCTTGCATTGATCTCACCAGAGCCCGCTGTGTTAGGGAGAAGTTTCAAAGAGAATGTGTTCTTTTTTAGTATGGATTTCACTTGCTTAGGAGTTAGTAAGGGATTTCTCTGCAGCAATTGAGCAATGACACCAGAGACAATAGGTGTTGAGACACTGGTACCGGACAGCACAAAGTAATTTTTAGCGATTCGCAAGTAAGGTAGCTCGCGATCTAGCTTGGAATGAGGCGCACGAAGAGAGATAATGGTTTCGCCAGGAGCTACGAGGTCTGGTTTCTTTCGCCCTCCCGGTGCAGGTCCGCGGCTTGAATACGAGGTAATCCGGTCGTCCTTCTGTGTGAGCGTGCGACGGTCATCCACTGCACCTACAGTAATTGCAGAAGGACTAATACCAGGAGATTCTATCGTCCTGCGTCCAGGGCCGCTATTTCCAGCTGCTATCACAACAGTGAGTCCAGCCTTTATTGCTTTTTCTACGGCTTGGCATAGCGGGTCGTCAGAACAAGGTGAATTTACCGTACCCCCTAATGACATCGAAAGGATACGTAGTTTTAGTCGCTTTCGATTCGCAATACACCACTCAATTCCTTTAATAATCGTGGAGTCATATCCGTCACCATTTTTATCAAGTACTTTAACACCAACGATCCCTGCCTTTGGAGCAGGGCTTTTGTATTTCCCTTTACTCATCCATCCGTTGCCTGCCGCGTCCCCTGCGATATGAGTCCCATGGCCGTTATCGTCGTAGGGAAGTTTTCTGTGATTGATAAAATCTTTAAAAGCTACGATACGGTTACAGGGCTGAATCAGATCAGGGTGCCTATACACTCCTGTGTCAAGAATGGCAATATTGATTCCTTTTCCGGTAAGTCCCTGTTTCTTTTGGACGGATGTTGAACCGATGGATGGTGTCGCTATATAAAGTGATGTTTTTTTAATTCCGTCAACATAGATTTTATCGATTCCATGCCAACTGCACATCTGTTTCAGACAGTTCATCGAAACTCGTGATGATACAGAATTTAGTATGGGGAGATGATGTATGATAGGAAAGTCGTGTGATTCTAAATGTTTTTTTAATGACTTCAGCTGTGCTGGGGTCATTTTTTGTTTGAATTTGATAATGATAGGAATTTTAGCGGATGTACCGCGACGGACTTGGGAGTGTTGAATTCTTTTTCTTAGCGCGCTATGGATTCTTGAACTATATTGCTCTAGCCATAATTGTCGGCTCATTTATTAATGGATCACCTCACAAGTGCATTATATGCATCACCGATCCAGTGGGTACGAATCTATGAATCTAGGAATAAAGTACATTTCTAGAATCGTAGGTAATAATTAGGTCAGGAAGCGCCAATCTCGCATCTACTATCGTATCCTAAAAAGAAAGTGGTGAAGTAAATGGCAATGATTAAGAAGCCAGTCAATAAGCAAGCCGTTATGGCGGCCAAAGCCCTCGCAGCTAAAAGAGTGAAGGCAGCTGCAACACGAAAGAAACGGAGAATCAGACAGACATTGGACAGATTTGTGGTTCTCGCTACAAGTTTAGGTACGAATAGCACACCTAAAGATTCTTCGGGCTGGACCGCTACATTAAAAAATGGTACCACAACTGTGAACGCTGATTTCGATGATTTCGGTGTGGCCAGATTTCCTACGATTAGCACATTAACATCAGTACCTTACCTGCTGACAATAAGAGACGAGAATGGAGTAGTTTTGAAGAGTTTTAACGTCCCAGCTGACCGTGAATTTTTTGTCGCTAGATTTTAGTTTGGACAAGTCAGCTTTATTTCAGTAATAAACAGCACGTGTCGATCCTATATCGCCACGTGCTGTTTAATTTGTCTTATTTTAGATCACGCAGATTTTAACCATACTTGAATCTCATAAACCCACTGAAACATTCCGGTGAAAATGACTGACTGGATGACGAATGGAATCTCCGTATTATATTTGGCTTTAGCATGTGCAGCGATATTCTGCATCGTTTCCATTCTCTGCTCCTCCGAGCAATAACCATAGAGATAAATTCCTTTAGGTAATAATGAAATACAGTCGGCCTGTTCAGGGTACTTCTCACAAACTACAAAAAAGACAGATGGATTCTCACTTGGCTCTAAAGTAGTCATAATATTTGCACGAAGATCAAAAGCGAATGCATCTCTTGGCTCATCTTCAAGCTGTTGATTTAGCGCATTCTGCAGTTGATGGAAACTTTCGAGGCTGGGTTTCTGTAGGGAGTGGATTTTTACGATCGCTCTTTCTCCCAAAGCCTTAGTTAAAAAATGGGTGGGGGATAGAGGGACATCGGATACATAAGCTTGATTTTCATATTGTTTTCGTAAAGCTCTAAGCTGTGATTTTGTCTTATTCAGCTGTTTGATTTCCTGTTCAATTTCCTCGTCCTTTGTTTTAAGAAAATTAATAATATAATCGAGATTATCATTCGTAAAAACATCTTTAATCTTATGAAGTGGCATATTCTTTTTTTTGCAGAAGTTGATGACATCAAGATAAATAAGCTCTTTATCTGAATAATAGCGATAACCGGAGGAGGGATCTACTTTAGCAGGCTTCAGTAAGTGAATTCGGTCATAATGCCGCAAGGTTTCGATAGTTGTGTCTGCTAGTTTTGCTGTTTCACCAATAGAATAATAGTTGTTCATTGCATCGTTCTCCCGTTGACTCTTGTGTTACACAAGAGATTATAGTGTTCATTGTACTGATTTTTATCTAAAATTTCAAAACAGTGAATGGAGAATGACAAGATGAAGACAACAGAACTCAATGTATTAAAAGATCCAATTTCCAAACTATTTCGCGGTTATGCAATCCCCGGGATCGTAGCTTCACTTTCTATGTGTCTGTACGGAATTATTAACGGAGTCATTTTGGGGCGTTTTGTAGGACCTAATGCGCTAGCTGCAGTGAATATGGCTTCACCGATTTTTAATATTATTTCCTGTATAGGAATCTTAATTGCCATTGGAGGAAATACATTAACCGCTATTAGTCTGGGAGAGCAGAACAAGGGGAAAGCCAACCACTACTTCAATAATGCTTTTTACACACTGCTCATGATAGCCGTAGTTATTTTCATAATAGTAGTTTTTTTTCCTCATATACTGGCTAGAATAGTTGGAGCAAATTCAGTGCTTTTTCCTATGGTTGTTGATTACATACAGACTTTTGGTGTATTTGTCGTGCCTGTAATTTTTAATATTTTACTTGGTATTTCATTGCAATCTATGGGGAAACCTCAGCTTTATATGGTTGGTAATTTACTGAGTGTATTTTTGAATATCATCTTGGATTTGATTTTTATCTGCGTTTTCGATATGGGGATTACCGGTGCTGCTTTGGCATCTGGGATCAGTGCAACGATTGTTTTTATATTATTTTTCTCGAATTTTATCTCAAAGGATAGCATTTTAAGAGTGGGTAGATGGAAAATGGATTTTAAAGCAATCGGAAGGATGATCTATAACGGTTCCTCGGAAGCGATTACGCAATTCAGTGCGGGTTTTTCTTCTATGATCTTCAATTGGATTTTGATCTCTAAATTTGGTGAAATAGGGGTATCTTCATTTGCGGTAGTTCAGTATATCTCACTTGTAGTTAATGCAGTTATCATGGGCATGTCGAGAGGGTTAGGAGCCATTAGCAGCGTGAATTACGGAGCGAAGGAATATAGCCGTATAAATGAATTGATTACAATGGCGATTAAAATAGTCACATTAGTTGGTGTGGTTTGTACAGCGATATTGATTATTTTTAAATCTCCCTTAATTTCTCTTTTTGTAAAAGACAATCTACAGGTCATGACTACATCAAGTGAGATCATCAGATTTTATAGCTTTAATTTTATCTTTGTAGGGGCCAATATTATAATTAACACTTTGTACACAGCCATTAACAATCCTAGAACATCCGCGCTTTTGGCGATTTTACGGTATGTCTTGTTGATGGGGAATTTCTTTATCCTTCCTTTAATGTTAGGTAACATCGGCCTTTGGCTTTCCTTTGTAGTGGCAGAGATAATCTGTGTCGTGGTAAGCTATGTTTGTTTGAGGAAGACAATGCAAAAGTGGAGTATCAACTAGTCAACAGCAGAATAATAGAGGAGTTTTGAAGTGAAAAAGTGGTACAAACTTGATAACGCAGCAAAACTATTTCCATCCGTTACAAACACAAAAAACACTTCCGTTTATCGGATCTCAGCTGTTCTGACAAATCCTGTAGATGTGGATGCGTTACAGCAAGCCGCCGATACTGTATTCGACAGATTTCCGATGTTCACTGTGAAGCTTCGCAGGGGTGTGTTTTGGAATTATTTAGAGTCTAGCACGGATAAAATTGTGATCGCTGAGGATCAGCAGTATC
>NZ_CDRJTB010000086.1:0-26191 GCF_976954365.1 Paenibacillus sp. Marseille-Q9583 | reverse complement strand
ATGCAGGTTGACAAGATCAGACCACAATTGTACTATTTAAGTATGACTACAGATGTAGTCATAACTTGATTTTGGAGGGTTTAGGCATGACAAAAATACCACCCATCACGGATGCGGAGCTCGAGGTGATGCGCGTATTGTGGGCCAGTCCGAATTGTCCTTCCAGCCAGGTCGTCAAGCAGTTGGCGGAACAAATGGGGTGGAGCCCGAATACGACTAGGACGCTCCTGAACCGTCTAGTGCAGAAAGAAGCGGCGGGAACAACACAGGAAGAGGGATCCAAACGGAACTTTTTGTTCTATCCACTCATCAGCGAACAAGAATATTTGAAGTCGGAGACCAAATCGTTCATGAAGAAACTGTATGGCGGCGCCTTGAAACCCATGCTCGCTAATTTTTTGCAGGATAAGAAGCTGAACGAGAAAGAAATTGATGACTTGAAAGCTTTGTTTGACGAGAGTCGCAACAACGATGATCGATAAGAAAATTGATTAAAGGTAGAACCATTCAGCATAATGTCGAACCGCCGCGTAAATCGCGGTTTTTTTATTAGAATAATTTCAAAAAATTACCCAGCATACAATCTATGTGAAGACCGGCATCGCCGATTTAATCTTCCATGACCTAGGACTGCTTCCAACTAGTCTCAAAGCGCTGTCCAGCCTCAATCCAGATCATGTCATCCTGTTGGTGGACAATAATCAGAACGTGCTCGAGCAGATCTCCAGCCAGATCCTACAACAGCAATAACGAATCCTCGTACGATCAAACTGCTCTCCGGAGGAGTTTTTTTTATTTCATGGATACTCGAATAGGGTCCGATAAAATAGTGTTGACAAATTAAAACTACAACTGTAGTATTGAATTATAACTACACGTGTAGTTTTAACAACAGGATCATAGGAAGGAGTTTTTCACATGAAAGCAACATTAAAATTAGCCATCGCAACCCTCAGCAGTGTTCTACTATTGGGTTCATCGATGAACCTTGTGGTAGACGCGGCTTCTTCCAAGTCAGCCCAGAAGTCGACGGCTAAAAAAGCAGCCGACCAAGCTCCAACGGCAGCGGAAAAAAAGGTGGTTGAAGCAGAAATTAAGAGAGTGAAAGATTTGATCGCAAAGACTGGAGATACCTACGTCATGTATTATAAGTACAAGGCACTCAACAGCGGACTTGATCTTAACTACTGGGGGCTGACGAAGGAATACGCTTCCTTTGATGAATATCTCCAGAAAGCAGCAACCTTAAAAGGCGTTGTCTTGCAAAAGCCCTCCAACCTGCCAGAAGGTTACACTTTCTCCAAAGCGAGAATCGGAGGACCCTTGGGAGGCAATTTCATCGATGATTTAAGAGCCGAAGGGAAGAAGAGCGGCAAACCGGTCTTCACGAAAAAAATGGACTGGAAAGAAGCAGACGATATACGCCTGGAATACACGAACGGGGAAGATACGCTTGCGATTACGAAGTTTGTGGTGGATGCGAAGGAAGGGAAGAAGAAAGGTTATTTTGACGATAACCTTCCGGCTAACATTTTCCCAAAGTACATTTATTGGCAAGATGGCGGCAAATTCGGATACAGCCTTTCAACTTCATCCGATATCACCCGAGAACAGAAGATTGAAATTCTAAAAGCAGCGGTCAAGAAGTGATAGGTTGCCTCGAGCATGCGCAGCAGTTCGCCCATCCTATGCATTCTGCGCAAGTTAAATTTGGAGGTTATATATGAACCGAATACCATCCATAACGGATGCAGAGCTCGAAATTGTGCGGGTATTGTGGCTAAATCCAGGTTGCTATTCTAGTGAAGTTGTTCAACAAATGACGGATCGAATGGGCTGGAGCCCGAATACGACCCGAACGCTTCTTAGCCGACTGGTACAGAAGGAAGCGGCGGGCGTAAAGCTGGAGCAGAGTTCGAGGCGTATGCAATTATTTTATCCTCAGTTCAGCGAGCAAGAATATCAGCGTTCCGAGACTACTTCCTTCATAGAGAAGATGTATGGTGGTTCAATTAAGCCGATGTTGGCTAATTTTCTCCAAGATAAGAAGCTGAATTGGCAGGAAATTGAGGATTTGAAGACGTTATTCGACAATAACGGCAGAATTGGGGAACTAGAAAAGAGAGAATCCGAATGAGTCCAAGCTTATACGAAACTGTTGTGTCATTTTTCGGCTGGGTGATCCAGGGATCGTTCATGGCAGGCATTCTGGTCATGCTGATCTTGATTCTGCAATTCTTATTCCAAAACAAACTGGAAGCCAGATGGAAATATTTGCTCTGGATACCCGTGGCGATCCGCTTGCTGCTTCCTTGGGCACCAGAGTCTTCTCTTAGCCTTTATAATGTATTGTCTCTGGAATCCTTCATGCCTGGCATTCACCAGCAAATGCAAGATCCATCGATAAGTGCAAGCGAGACAGGAGAACTACTAAAGGGTTCTGTGGCAGAGAAACATGGGATTGTCGTTGGGACAACGGAATTCACTGCACCTACGGATACATCGAGAAGCAAACCAGAGAGCCATTTCTGGTGGAATGAAATGACATCGATGGGCTTTGTTCCAGTCTTGATACTGATCTGGCTTACGGGTGTACTGCTTCTCGTCACGAAAACCATATACGATCAGCTGCGATTGCAACATGCCCTGCGCGCTGGTAGCCGTATAGAAACGCCTTTGTTATTGGCCTTATTCCATGATACATCGCAGCAGCTCGGTGTGAAGCGCAAAGTTGAATTTGTTTCCAGCGAGCGTATTCCCGGTCCGGCCGTCGTTGGATTTTGTAAGCCGACAGTCGTCATCTCTCCAAGTCTACTGATGTCGCTGCATGAAGGACAGCTTCAATATATCTTGGCGCATGAATTCGCTCATGTACGTCGCTGGGATGTAGCCGTGAATTGGATCATGCACTTGATTCTGATTCTCCATTGGTTCAACCCACTTGTATGGCTTGCAGTGAATAGAGCGCGACAAGATCAAGAGATGGCCTGTGATGCCTTCGTGCTGGATCGGATGAGACCACAGCAAAATAATGCATATGGGCAGACGATCATCCAAGTGTTGGAACATTTCTCGGGAGATCATCGCCTGCCGGGACTTGCCGGCCTATCTGCGACACATAAACAAATAAAAAGGAGACTTATCATGATCAAACAATTCAATAAAAAATCATATCGCCTTTCTATCTTAGGGATGACAATCATTCTCGCGCTTGGCAGCGTAACGCTGGTCAATGCCAAGGAAAAAGATGATGGGAACGCAACGATAGCTGTTTCGGTACAATCAGAAGCTGGGGATCGTCAATTAGATATCACCTATCCTGAGGAATTCAATGGGTCTAAGGTAGACCGTGCGTTGTATAAGCAAGAAATGGATAAAATGAATAAACTAGCGGCGGATGCAGCTAAGACACTTCCTGCAGAGGATAAAGATTATATCGACGATGAAATCAATCGCGTGAAGGAATTGGTTAAAGAGACGGGTGACACGTATGTCATCTATCATAAATATAACGCGTTGAACAGCGGACTTAATCTTAGCTATTGGGGGCTGACGAAGGAATATGCTTCCTTTGATGAATATCTTCAGAAAGCAGTAACCTTAAAAGGCGCTGTCTTGCAAGAGCCTTCCAACCTGCCAGAAGGCTACACTTTCTCCAAAGCGAGAATCGGAGGACCCTTGGGAGGGAAGTTCATCGATGATTTGAGAGCTGAAGGGAAGAAGAGCGGCAAACCGGTCTTCACGAAAAAAATGGACTGGAAAGAAGCAGACGATATTCGCCTGGAATACACGAACGGGAAAGATACGCTTGCGATTACGAAGTATGCTGTGGACGCCGATGGAAGCAAGAATAATGGATTTTTTGATGATGATTTACCGGCAGATGTTTTCCCAAAATACGTTTTTTGGCAAGATGGCGGTAAATTTGGATATAGCATTTCAACCTCATCGGATCTATCACGACAAGAGAAGATCGAAATTCTGAAAGCTGCAATTAAAAAATAACATCACAAGGCAGGCGCCCATATCACCCTAGAACTAGGGTCGATATGGGTTTTTTATGTTGGAACAATTGATATAAGTGAATGATTATCTTAGTAATTTGCTTATCATATAAAAAGTGAGGTGAGTGATGGGCAGTGGACGGCAACACTGCGGTTTGCTTCGATGGATGAAGTTAAGAACTATTACTGTCCAATGACACAAAAGTGCCAAAATTGTGGATTGTTGACTTAAAGTTACCTAAATAGTCGCGCTATGATGATTTATGTAATAAGAAATGTCCTTTGTGAAAAGTCTAAGATAAATAAAAGGAACAGGGAAGGGATCCGCTCGGAGGTAAGTCACCACAGACCAGTCGGAAGGAGTAAGGAAGAAAGCTAAGAGATCACATCGTTAACTGTGATTAGAAAATCTATTCTTTACTGATCGTTCTCAATATGTTACATTTACTATTAGGGAGGGAATCGAATGGCAAGAAGCAAAGAATTCGAAGAGAACGAAGTATTAGATAAGGCGATGAAGCTTTTTTGGGAACAGGGTTACGAGAAGACATCTTTGACAGATCTTGTAGAGCATATGGGAGTTCATCGAAGAAGTTTATATGACACATTTGGTGACAAGCATACGCTGTTTTTGAAAGCCATGGACCGTTTTCGCGATAAAGTGAATGCTGAGCTTACGAGGGAAGTTAAACGTTCCAAGACTGCAACTGAGGCACTTCAGTTTATCTTTAGTTTCATAATAAATGGTGAAGAAGATTCGCCTTCAGGCTGTTTGATGGTGAATTCAGCGGTGGAATTAGCAATGCGCGATGCCAATGTGGATTTGAAATCCACTGAATCGTTCACATTATCAGAGAAGCTGCTCAAAGATATTATTCTGTGGGGGCAGCAGGATGAAGAATTTAGCTTGGATTACAATGCCGACGATCTAGCGGAACATCTGCATTCTGTTTGTGTGGGGTTAAGGGTAATGACAAGGACCTCCGTGCCTAAAGAAAAATTACATCGAATAGCCGATTTATCAATTAAACTTTTACATAAGTAATTATTATTTAAATATAATTGCTTATGTATATTCTAGAATGATCGTTCTCAAAATATGTTTCTTTCTTTGCTTTAGTCTTCTTTCATGAATGATCTATTCTTGTGTACATTTTAGAATGATCATTCCCATATAGTAGTTAAAAGATGAATAAAAGGAGTAAATAAAATGATAATTTCTGAACAAGTGGCATTTGTAACTGGAGCAAACCGAGGTTTTGGCCGCCATCTCACCCTTGAACTTCTATCCAGAGGGGCTAAGGTTTATGCAGGTGCAAGAAATCCGGAAACCATTGATATTCCAGGCGTTATACCTGTTAAGCTTGATATTACCAACACTCAAGAAGTTGAAGCAGCTGCTATCCTCGCTAAGGATGTTACGCTTTTAATCAACAATGCAGGATCATCTACTGGCGCTTCTTTGCTGGAAGGTGACGTTGACAAAATACAGTTGGAGTTTGATACGCACTTCTTCGGTACGCTATACATGGTTCGTGCTTTTGCACCGATCATTGAGAAAAACGGGGGAGGATCGGTTTTAAATATTCTTTCCGCATTATCTTGGTTTAGTTCCGGAACTGCGGGTGCTTATACAGCCGCGAAGGCTGCAGCATGGGCATTGACGAACGATTTACGTATAAACTTGTATCCACATAATGTGAGAGTAGCAGGATTACATGTTGGCTTTATGGAGACAGACATGACATCCAGCTTAGAAGTTCCCAAAGTAAGCCCTGCAGATATCGCAAAAATAGCTATTGATGGCATAGAATCTGGCAGTTTTGAAATTATTGCTGATGATAACAGCCGAATGATACAAGGTGGACTTGCAGGTGGCGTTCCTGCACTGTACCCTCATCTTTCTTAATAACAATTTCATTTCTAAATTCATTTATAGAGGAGACTACAAAATGAACAAATTGTGGAGTAATACGAAAATTGGAAATATGGAATTACCTCATCGATTAGCAATGGCACCTATGACACGTAGTAGAGCACAAAAGGACGGCACACCGGGAGAACTAAGCTCCCTTTATTATGCTCAGAGAGCATCAATGGGATTAATTATTAGTGAAGGTACACAACCATCTGATGATGGACAAGGTTATTTAAATTCACCTGGCATCTATACTGAAAAGCAAATAGAAGGTTGGAAAAAGGTTACCGATGCATTACATGAAGCAGGGGGCTTTATGTATATACAATTAATGCATGTGGGCCGTATATCGCACCCCGACAATACACCGCATCATCGACAAGCAGTTGCACCTTCAGCGATCGCACCTGATGTAGAAATGTTTACTGATAAAGGAATGCAGGAAATACCCGTTCCACGAGAGCTAAGCGAAGAAGATATTCAAAATACTATTGCAGACTTTCGAAAAGCAGCTGCAGCAGCTATTAAAGCAGGTGCTGATGGGGTTGAAATTCATGGAGCCAACGGTTATCTAATTAATCAATTTATTGGTGAAAATTCTAATAAAAGAATCGATAAATACGGTGGATCTGTGGAGAATCGTGCTCGTTTTGCAATCGAAGTAACAAAAGCAGTCGTTGAAGAAATTGGAGCAGAAAGAACCGGTTTCCGTATTTCACCAGGAACACCTCTTGGTGGGATTGATGAAGGCGCACAAGGACCAGAGGTTTATCGCCATCTTGTAAATGAATTAGCTAAGTATAATTTAGCATACCTCCATGTTATGCATTTAGGGAATGAAATACTGCTCCGTGAAATTCGTTCAATTTGGTCAAATCCATTATTGGTCAATCGAGCAGGGCGGGCACTTGAAGATATTAGTGTAGATATTGATAGTGGTACTGCTGATGTGGTGCCAGTCGGTATCTGGTCTTTAGCTAATCCGGATTTTGTGGAACGTCTAAAAAAAGGAACACCTTTAAATGAAGTTGATCCTAAAACATTATACGCTGGTAATGGAAGCTTAGGTTATACAGACTACCCTATAATGGAAGAATTAAAAACTCAACAACAATAAGAATGAAGTAAAACCACAAATGGCGTACAACTGAAAATTGTACGCCATAAGATTTTCAAATGGAAAGGAAGCTGGCAGAACATGAGAGCTGCTCAAATACAGAAATACTCAAAAGAAATTCATTTGGAAATAAACAATGTTAAAATACCGGAAATCGATAATCATGAGGTACTCGTTAAAGTAGAAGCTGCAGGTGTAAATCCTTTAGATATTCTTATTTTAAATGGCAGTATCCGAATGATTGCTGATTATGAATTCCCATTAACATTAGGCAATGAACTTTCTGGTGTTATAGAAGCATGTGGTAAAGATGTTGTTGATTTTCAGGTTGGTAACCGAGTTTATACGAGGTTGCCGGTGAATAAAATAGGAGCTTTCGCTGAATATGTGGCGGTCAAAGATGAAGCTATATTTAAAATGCCTAAAAATCTATCCTTTATTGAAGCAGCTGCGGTCCCACTTACTGCTTTAACAGCTTATCAAGCATTGAAAGAAGTGCTCAACGCTCAGCCTAATGCAAAACTATTTATTCCTGGCGGAACTGGCGGATTCGGTGCTATGGCAATCCCTATTGCTAAAGCAATGGGGCTATACGTTATTACAAGTGGCAGTGAAAGAGGTCGATCACGTGTACTGTCGATTGGAGCAGATGAATTTATAAATTATAAGGAGGAAAACTATGCTGAGGTTCTATCCAATATAGATTATGTTATAGACACCTTGGGTACAAACGAAATAAAAAGGGAACTTAATATTTTAAAACCTCAAGGAAAATTAGTATCATTGAAGGCTTTACCAAATTATCGCTTTGCCGTTGAAAATAATCTTCCAATGTGGAAAAAAATGTTGTTTGCTTTAGTAGGTGCACGTTTAGACCGTTTAGCAGCAAGAGATAAAAAAGAATATCACTTTTTATTTGTGCAAGCCAATGGAAGACAGCTACAAGAGATTACTAGCCTTATTGAAAATGACAATATTAAACCTTCAATTGATTCTACTTACAAATTTGATGATATTAATAAGGCGTTACAACAAGTTTCTACTGGTCACTCACAAGGCAAAGTTATTGTGACTTTCTAAGGAAGAGAGCGAATTTAGCCGACTGTCAGTGACCGAGAAGAAGACTACTTCGTTTCGGAGGTTAATCAACTCCGCATACGGTTTGATGAACGGCTGAGACGTGCTTGGTAGTTTGCTCAGCAGCTACCTCGTCCATTTCAAGAGATGGCGGATTCGAATGGGGGAGAACAAAACAAGGTTACCCAGCAAATTGGATCCCAATCAGTCACTCTGGAATTTGATAACTTCTATTTAGCTTATTTAGTAGATCTAGTAGGCAATGGTATTGGACTAATTCAGAATAAATAATGTAATACTCGGGATCTGCAAGGCCAAGTCCATCGGACTCGGTGCGTAATGTCGATTATGCTAACGGGCAGTATAGTATAATGATTTCGTGAATAAGACTAATATGGAAGTAATCTTCGAGTTTCGTAAATGCTCCTACTACTATGCTTTGGTAGTCAGCATAAGATAATTTAACACTTACATAACATATCTATTTTATAATGAACCTATAAATACAACGCGAACTATATATTAATTCTTGCATTGTGAACAAAAAAAGCTGAACAGTTTGAATCAGAAACAATATAGCTATTAGGTTTCTCACAAAGATACCTGGAAGACATCGGAGAACTGTACGAAGATGCTTCTTCTTCGAGTATACTTTAGCTTTAACGTTGTTTTTACAGATACTTCCTGGCGGTAAAGGCCTAAAACGTAGTCGTTCTGATTATCCAGCAATAATTATAAATATACATTCGACATCAACAAATTGGAGAGCTATTGATGGAATCCCACCAAACTACAACACAAAGCTTACGAAAAAGAAAAGTACAAGCACTTTTAGAAGTTCTAGTCGTCTCTACAAAACTTGGTCTTACTTCTTTCGGGGGGCCTGTAGCCCATTTAGGCTACTTTCATAACGAATACATACGTAAACGTAAGTGGATGGACGAAAAAGGCTATGCTGATCTAGTAGCGCTTTGCCAGTTTCTTCCTGGTCCGGCCAGCAGCCAGGTCGGTATCGGCATTGGCGTTATTCGCGCTGGTTTGCTTGGCGGTCTGATCGCCTGGCTCGGCTTTACGCTTCCTTCGGTTATCGCTCTGGTAATATTCGCCTTTCTGTTAAAGGGATTCGATATTAGCAACGCGGGATGGATTCATGGGTTGAAAATTGTAGCCGTGGCCATTGTAGCTCAAGCTATTTTAGGTATGGGGCAAAAACTCACACCGGATAAACAAAGAGCCACCATTGCAATTATTGTTACTACCATTACACTCCTGTGGCAGACAGCGTTCAGCCAAGTGCTTCTTATTGTGGTAGCGGGATTAATTGGATTACTGATGTACCGAAGAACGACAGTTCCGGATGCCCCGAATTTTTCCGTACCTATCAGTCGCACCGTTGCGATTATGTCCATAATACTCTTTTTCGGACTTTTAATTACCCTGCCGTTACTTCGCCAGGTCATGGAAAACGGGTGGCTTTCGTTGTTCGATAGCTTTTATCGATCGGGTTCCCTCGTATTTGGGGGAGGTCATGTCGTATTGCCACTTTTAGAACGGGAAGTGGTTCCTACGGGTTGGGTAAGTAAAGAAGACTTTCTCGCCGGTTACGGCACGGCTCAGGCAGTCCCCGGACCACTGTTTACCTTTGCCTCGTACTTAGGCGCAATGGCAAAGAGTGTCCCGGGAGCGATAGTCGCCACAATAGCTATCTTTTTGCCAGCCTTTTTGCTTATCATCGGAGCCCTGCCGTTCTGGAACTCTTTTCGCAAAAGCTCGCATGTACAGGGGGCATTGATAGGCATAAACGCGGCGGTGGTTGGTATCTTGTTAGCTGCGCTGTACAATCCGTTATGGACGACAGCGATTTTGGGACCCGCTGATTTTGCGCTAGCGTCGATCCTGTTTATCATGCTTGTTTTCTGGAAGTTGCCACCGTGGATAGTTGTAGTTTCCGGAGCAGTTGGCGGCATCTTGCTAGGCATGATCTGATTCATTTCGGGTGAAGCAAAAATGGGCAGCGGAATAATCACTTTCCGCTGCCCATTTTTTTATATTCGTTTTTACTTAAAATGAATTGCTACTTCTCCGCCGCATGAGCTATACCTTGATAGTGATGTGCAAGAGCTTTGTGATAATACTCTTGTTCGGCATACTTAAAAAACAAAACCGGATTGTTCGCGTTAGCCATTTTCATGCGTTCGAAATGTTCCGCCCTTACAAAATTTTGACCAGCAAGTTGATTAGGATCGTTAGACATTTGCATATCGCGATAAAAATATGTGTTGTACAAATAAACACTCCCTGTCTTTTTTCATTTATAGTCAATAAATACTATATGGCAAACACCCTTTTATGGGCACAAGTTAAGTGCCCAAATATGCTTTTCAATTGAGTGATGTTCTTACAACAACTCTATTTAAATACAGGTTTCCATTAAGCTAACGGGACACTATAGTTCAATAATGAGAGGCCGTACCATGGTATAATATTTGTATACAAATAATTACATAAATTTGTGGCAGTGTGTTGATTCAGATCCAGAATGGATAGGTAAGACAATTTCTTTTGATTTGGAGGAAAAAAACGGGAAGACTTCAATCATTTTTCGTCAGATGAATTGGGAGGAAGTGACCTCATTTATCGCGTATGTAATTATAACTGGGCTATTTTTTTGTACAGTCTTAAACAGTATTGCGAAGAAGGCGAGGGTCTTCCGTATCATAAACGGAAGTTTTAGAACCATTGAAAACACGGATGGGTGACTAAATTTCGGGGTTGCTAAATGGAGAAGTTATCAACTTGATTTACGGAATCCTTGCAGTACTAGCGGTTATCCTCATGCTTATCCCAAGAAAAGGAAGCGAAGAACAGTCGGATCATCTAACATTCAATAAATTCATTGCAATAGGCGCGGCTATATTGGTAGGTATCGTTTCAGGAATCGTAGGAGCAGGCGGCGCATTTATTCTTATTCCTATTATGCTTACTGTTCTCAAAATACCCACTCGTACAACCATTGCCTCCTCGCTTGCTATCGTCTTTATATCAGCAATCGGTGGGTTAATCGGTAAAATCTCGGCCGGGGGTATTCCTCTAGAACCTACAATCTATACTGTAATCGGGAGTCTGCTAGGTGCACCACTTGGATCTAAGATAATCTCCAAAATGAATGTTAATGTGCTGCGGTACGGATTAGTCGTCTTAATTGCCCTCACGGCAGTAAAGGTATGGTCTTCCATTCTATAATCATGCCGTAATAATCAGAAAAGATTTGTACTAAATATTTTTCATGTTATAATACCTATAGGGGTATGTGTATAAAGTGAGATGATATAAGTAGAAAGGTGATGATTAATCATGGATTACAATTATCCGGATGAACTGAAAACGCGCTTACGCAAAATAGAGGGTCAAGTTCGGGGTGTGCTGCGAATGATGGAAGAAGGACAGTCGTGCAAAGAGGTTGTAGCTCAATTGTCTGCCGTACGCAATGCATCCGATAAAGCTATTGCCCAAATCGTCGCGGAGAATCTGCATCAATGTATTTTAACTGAAATAGCTGAGGGTAACCAAAATACCGACAAAATGGTCAAGGAAGCCATCGCGCTTTTAGTAAAAAGTCATTAACGGAAAGCTTTAACATTAATAATAAAAAAACAAGGGAGAGATGATTAACATGGCATTCAAGACTCCAAAAGAAATCACACCCCAGAAGGTAGCAGCACAGCTCAAAAAAGGGGAGTCTCTTAATTTGCTCGATGTTCGCGAACCTAGAGAATGGGTAGAGGGACATATTGCCGGTGCTAAGCATATTCCGCTTTGACTACTGCCGGAACGGCAACAGGAGCTCGATCTCGCACAAGAAACCATTGTCATCTGTCGAAGCGGAAACCGGAGCGGTCTGGCTTGCGAACTGCTGACTGAAAAAGGATTTAATGTTGTGAATATGACCGGTGGGCTTAATGCCTGGACGGATGAATTGGTTCGTGATTAAAGCCTTACAGGACAGTACTGCAGTAACTGGAGGCATAATCAGCTGCTGCAGTACTATTGAAAGGACAGGACAAATGTTCACAACTGTGTCCAAGCCAAGTAAAGTCTAAATTTGAAAATGCTCGATGTCAGGGATGCTTCGGATTATTTGGAAGGACATAGTTCCGGCTCGATAAATATATCTTTAGATCGTCTTCCTTATGTAAGGGAACACGATCTATTTCCTGATTTATAATGTACTAATTATGTCTAACAATTGGTACCAAAGCAATAAAGCAGCAAAAATATTCCGTAAGCATGGATTCCGCAGTTTATTCACAATACAAGGTAATGTTTGGTCGGCACAATCATGCTTTTAAAAAATACCAGCAAAAGGAGGCAGACATTGTGGACACAGGTTCAATCATTAACATTGCAGTGATTGTATTGTTGCTCTGGTTTGTTTGTTCCCGTATAAGACCGGCTAAAGGATTAAAGGCGTTGGGCGCTGAAGAATTCCAAAATGTGATGGAGGTCAGTGAGAAACGGATGCTCATAGATGTACGGGAGCCTGGAGAGTATAAGACTGGGTATATCAACGGTGCGAAGAACATCCCATTATCCCAACTGGCTGGTCGTTTAGGGGAGATACCTAAGGATAAAGCTGTTTTTCTATACTGCCGCAGTGGTATGCGAAGCAAGAATGCAGCAAGAATTCTGCTGAAAAGCGGACATACAGGGCTTGTTCACCTGCAAGGTGGCTTGAGCGCCTGGAGCGGTAAGCTGAAACGTTGATAAGGGATTCATTCGTTTAGGACCTCACTATATTCTGATCGTATAAAAATGACAACAGGAGGATGAAGAATCATGTTCCATTATACTGTTGAAACAACCAAAACACCTGAACAAGCAATCTTAGCACTTACAGAAAACCTGAAAGCAGAGAAGTTCGGCGTTCTTTGGCAGATGGATATGAAGGAGAAACTTCAGGAAAAAGGCGTAGAACTTGAGAAGACCTATCATATTTTGGAGGTCTGTAATCCGGTTGAAGCAAAGCGCGTATTATCCGAAAATGCTCTCGTTGGTTATTTTCTTCCTTGTAAGCTAACGGTATATGAAGAAAATGGGACTACCAAGATCGGGTTGCCGAAACCAACAAGTCTCATTGGTCTCGTAGAAAATGACAAGTTAATGTCCATCGCGTCTGATATAGAAAAGCGCCTTATCTCATGTGTAGATAAAAGTCAGTAATATAATATCTTCTTTAATGATAATGCTTTGATTGAATTGAGTGGATTTAATGTTAATTACTGCCTAGTACCAATCGGTACTGGGCTTGTTCTATAAGGATGTTCGGTAGAACATTCGTCAATAAGGAGGAGAAGGATTTGAACAATCTGCAGTTAGGATCTTTCATTTTAAAGGGACAACTAATTCTGTACCTCAGTTACGAGGGGCAGGATTGTTGATATTATCATCGGCTACGTAATTTACTGGAAAAGAATTCTGTAATGTTACACACACTAGATGCAATTGGGCTATGGCAAACGGGATGTCGGATACACCTTTCTTTGGGTCACGAAATAATTGAAGTAAATTCAGTCAATAGCAGGAGAATGGTTCAATCGCTTTTTACATAAGTAGACGGGAAATGGAGAATTACTTACATCCTGCATCTATAGCGGCCGAATATGGTTTTGAATTAATAATCTCTGAAATGGACGATGTTCCTGCAATCGTGGCTAAATTACAACATGAAGCTAATTCGGATAGTCCTTGGGAGTCACTTGAGGAAATAAAGATCAAGAAAAAAGTATCACAGGCAAAAAGGAGATTGAACCATGAAGTGGCGATGAAAATGACTTACGAACAACTTTGTGCGGTTGATACCAAGAGAGATATAGAGAGCTGGTTCGGGACCATAATGGCTATATTGGGCATACAATTTTGTGTCAATGTATGTCAGGGGACAAGAACATAGTCCTATAAGAACCCGAGCCCCGCGCGGTTTTTGTATTTTAAGGGATCAAGTTCTTGTCCTATAAGGGACTATGCATCAATTCAAATTCATAGAAACTTGTCCATTTCATCTGTGTGCCTTGGACAGCGAATGTCCATACTGTAAGAAATCCATCCCCTATTTATTACCCCGACATCAGTACGAATCGGGGTTTATTTGCAATTGTGGAGAATCCTTAAGTAATCAAGATGTCTAACAGCATCTAGTAGATAGTCTTACCTTAAAAAGATCCTAATGTTATCGCATGGTTAAGCCTAACAGAAGAAAATACTCCATCCATAACACCTTGCTTCTCAAAAACACCAACCTGCCGATATCCCATCTTCTGATATAATCCTTGGCCCTCTTGATTGAATGGGAAGGTGAAGAGAACGATTTTATAAAATTCATTTTCTTTTGCTACCTGCTCTAAGGACTTCAAGTGAGAGCTACCTACACCTTGCCCATGAAAGCTGCGATCAATGTAAACAGATAGGTCGGCTACGCCCCTATAGGCGCAGCGGTGCGAATAGGGGCTAAGGGTCCAATAGCCACTTGAACTTGGCTTAGGAGCACCCCATCTTATTTTTATGAATTATATTTTTCCCAAATGAACAAAAGCGCCCATTTCAAAGTCTTTCTCTTATATAGATTGGAGAGGAGATTAAAAATGAAGCGTTTAATAGAATCCGTTATGCAGCGGGCAACCATAATTTTAGTTAGTGTCGTACTAATCCTGGCCTGGGGAACGGTATCGGCTTTTCAAATGCAGAGGGATTACCTTCCCGGTATTAATAACACCACTTTAATGGTGTCTCTTCGTGCATCATCCTACCAGGCAGACCAGGTGCGGCGTGATATCGCCACACCTATTGAGGAAGTGATTCATAAAACGGACGGTCTGACCAATCTGGAGACGATCTCCTACGATGGTGGTCTTCTGATGAATCTGTATTACCCAATGGATTATGATATGGCAAAAGCGGAGAATACCCTTAAACAAGTGTTGAACGATTCGGCATTGCCGGATGGAATCAACAAGCCTGTAGTGACAAGGTTGACCTCCAGTACTTTTCCTATTCTTAGCTACAGTCTGACTGCAAATAATAATCAAGTAGATGATTTAACCCTGCAGTCCTCAATGCAGACAGATATCGTAAAAGAAATAAAATCTGTTCCCGGAGTGGCGGATGTTCAGACCGTTGGCGGAGCTAATAAAGGGTACGTAGTTACCCTTCGCATGAAAGATCTGGTCGCAAGTGGCATGAGTGTCGATGATTTCAATAAATCCATTGCGCTGGATATCCCCAGTATGCAGGGCAATATTGCTAATGTGAAGGCTTCTTTTCCTATACGGATCGAAGACTGGGACCTTACCGAGCAGCAGCTGAATAGCTTGAATATCAAGAATAAAGACGGGGACAGCGTATCTTTATCGGATGTTGCCTCGGTCTCTCAGTCACTAACAGATGTTAAAACCGTCTCACGTACGAATGGCAAGGAAAGTGTACTTATTAATGTTATCAAAACGCCGACGGCAACCATCACAGATGTGGCTGCACATGTAAAAGATCGTGTCTCCGGAATTTCCGCTGTGAAAAGCGGCGATGTATCGATGACCTTGCTCACGGATCGTGCGCATGATCTGAACCGTTCTTTAATGGGGCTTCTTCGCGAAGGCCTGCTCGGATGCCTATTCTCCATGGTATGTGTGTTGTTCTTTTTCCGGAATATACGGTCCACCCTCCTGATTGCCGTGTCGCTTCCGATTTCACTGCTGGCTACGGTGGCTATTCTCAAATGGATGGATGTAACGCTCAACATATTGACCGTTTCCGGGCTGATTGTAGCCATGGGACGGATTGTGGATGATGCGATCGTTATACTGGATAATATCTACCGCCGGATTCAGGAGAATAAAGGTAAGCCTGTTCTGCATGTATTAGCTTCGGCAGTGGTGGAGATGCTTCCCGCCATTTTTGCTTCTACAGCAACTACTGTTGCTGTCTATGTTCCGATTGCCTTGGTTGGCGGAATCATTGGAGCTTCCTATTCTGGCTTCGCCTGGTCCGTAGTTATCGCACTTGCCGTATCGTTCCTCGTCGCCATGCTGGTCATCCCTTCCTTTGCCTTTATCGGCTGGAGAGAACCGAATACCAAGGCTGTGACACTGGAACCCTTGATGAAACCCTTTCTTCAGTCTGCCTTACAGCATAAAAGAACAGTCATCAGTATATCACTGCTCCTGTTTCTAACTGCAGCTGTGTTCGCCGCACGTCTTCCGTTTAGTCTGCTGCCAAGTACGGCCAGCGGTCAGGTGGCAATAAAGGTTGAGCTCCCGAAAGGGACACCGCTTTCGGAAGTCGATAAGGAAGTTAAGGCAGTAGAAGACATTCTTCATAACAATACCAAGATTGCCTCCTATTCATCGACCTTCGGCTCTACATTTACGCCTCAGGCAGATGATGTGTTTGACCAAGGAGGGGGATACATCCAGCAGCCTAACGTAGCCAATCTTTCGATTCAGATCAAAAACGTGAAAGAAGTCGATTCCGTAATTCCTGCCTTGCGGTCAGATCTATCAGGACTGTCGGATCGTGCAGCTATAACGGTTACTAATCAGAATATCGCTGGGGATGATTCCACGATTAATATCATGCTGATGGGTGCAGATGAGCAAACCCTTGAGAAGGCGGCTGATCAGGTACGAGCCAAGCTGGTCGATATCCCTGGTCTGAGCGTATCCGGCAAAACAGATATGACCAATGGCATTCCCAAGTTTGCTGTTGTCATGGATCGGGATAAAGTCAGACAGGCTGGCATTAAGGAAGATGATATCAATAGCCTGCTGAAACGATACATGACCAAAGGCAAGGACTTTGACATCCTGACCTCAACAGGAACCGGCGTTATTCCAGTAGATGTATATATCGACCCGGTTCAAACGAAACCTGCACCAGATCATATTCTGCCAGTCTATACTCCGGAGCAGGTGCTTGCTTCTCTCGCCGCAGAGACTTTAACCGGAAGCAATGGGCAATCCTACCGGCTGGATCAAGTGGCGTCCATTCACCAAAGTGATGCTGTTTCTTCCATTCAGGAGCGCGATGGCAAGCCATTCTCCGTGGTAAGTGCGCAAATAATTTCTAATGATATGAGTAAAGTATCGAAAGCTGTGGATCAGGCGCTGAAGGATACAACGCTTCCTGAGGGAGTGACTTATTCGCTGGGGGGCATTACGCAGCAGGTTACGCAGATGATTATTGAAATGACGATAGCTGTTGTGATCTCGATACTTCTTGTGCTGCTGATTATCAGCATGGTCTTCAAAGGATGGAAGGCGCCATTTGCCGTATTGATCAGCATTCCACTGGCCTTATCCGGTGTGGTTATTGCCTTGTATGCCATCCATGGACAATGGAATCTTGCCACACTGATCGGGGTGTTGATGCTTACCGGTATAGTGGTGACCAACGGTATTGTACTGATTGACAAGATCGAACGTAACCGCAAAGAGGGAATGAGTCTTCGGGGATCGGTTGTCCAAGGAAGTCTGTCACGGGTGCGCCCGATATTTATGACAGCAAGCACTACCGTCCTTACGTTGATTCCCCTTGCTCTAACCCATAGTGCTGATACGGTCATCTCTCAAGTACTTGGCATTGTTGTGATTGGCGGAATGGTTACTTCTACACTCAACAGCTTCGTGGTGATCCCGATTATTTACGAATGGATGCAGGGAAAAGCGGCCCGGAATGCCGAACACTCCATGACAGGGAAAACGGTGTAAAACTGAATAATAACGTACAAACTATTAGGAAGAGGAGGGGTTTCATTGGGCACATTAACCACATGGCTTGAACAGTATGGGTACGGAATGCTTTTTATCGCCTTATTTCTTGAAATGCTCGCATTGCCTCTTCCCGGTGAAATGATCATGAGTTATACGGGATTGTTTGTTTTTGAAGGGAAGCTGAACGGGCTGCTTAGCCTCTTATCCGCGAGTGCCGGCGTAACAGCCGGCATTACACTTTCCTATTGGATCGGCTATAAGCTTGGTCAACCTTTCTTGAAGAAATATGGGCACCGGGTGCATATGGGTGAAGAGCAGCTGGCACGGATGAATGTGTGGTTTGAAAAATATGGAGACAAGCTCTTGTTTCTGGCTTATTTTATCCCGGGGGTCAGACATATTTCAGGATATTTCTGCGGAGCTACTCGTATGCCATTCCGAAAGTATGCTACATATTCATACACAGGGGCGATCTTTTGGGTGAGCTTATTCATCTCACTTGGTAGAGTACTGGGCCCCAAATGGGAAGTTTATCACCAGACTGTGAATCGCTATATGATTATCTTCGGAGTTGCTTCCGCTATGTTAACCTTATTAATCTATGTTATTAAAAAGTATAGACAACGCCTGCTTGCCGCATTGATGAATCTGCTTACCCTGGGCATACAACACTTTAACTCGCTAGGTAAAGTCCGATTCCTTGTGCTGTCTTCGTTCATAGTCTTTGTACTATTCGTTTCCTTGATGCTGGGTCTGATTCAGGATTTCTTGGCACATGAATTCAGTCAATTCGATGAAATTACCTCGTATATCATACTTTCACTATTTGGGCCTCCATGGAAATCCGCTATGCTGGAATTTACCAAGCTTGGATCAATCACTTTGTATGGGCCTTTGATTGTCATAGCAACCCTTTGGATCGCCTTTAGCGCCCGCGAAAAACTGCTGGAACTCTCCTTTCTGTTCTGGGTTGTCATCGGAGGGGAATGGCTGGATGAAGGATTGCGGTTGCTTTTTCACCGCCCGGGACCTGTATCTGTAGGGTTTCAATTATTCAATACCTTCCCTAGTGAAGAAAGCTTAACAGCAATCACGGTTTACGGGTTCTCAACATTTCTAATTCTCCGGCATTACAGCAATAGACTTATTCGGATTTTGATTATTGCAGCGGCTATAACTGTATGTTTGCTGATTGGTATTAGCCGGATCTATCTAAACGTGCAGTATCCTAGCGATGTGGGCGCAGGTTATGTTTTCGGCGGGGTATGGATCAGTTTGAACGTGATGTTGCTGGAGATCCTAAGGGTGCTTCAAAAAAGCAAAAGATTCTCAGCCTGACTTTAGGGGATGATTTACTTATCTATTTCAGTTATGGCATGATTGTCAGTAAGCTGCCGCTTCGGTAGGAGTTGAACAGGATTGGTTAACGATGAACTTTATCAAATGATCCATAAAGCCAAAGGTGGCAATCAAGAAGCGTTTACCGAGCTTGTTCAACGATACAAGGGCCAGGTTTATCGTTTTGCCGTCGGCATGTTAAGCAATCGGATGGATGCGGAGGATGTAGCTCAGGAGGCTTTCGTCAAAGCATTTTATTCATTATCGCGGCTGGATAATGAATACGCGTTTTCCTCTTGGATGATTACCATTGTGTCCAACCTGTGCAAGGATCGATTGAAAAAAAGAGCACAAGAGCAGGCGTTCATTGAACCTAATGAACGTATCGCAGACCCCGGATTGTCCGACCCCATAGAGAAATTATCGGTTGAAGAGGGCCTCGGCAGGCTTTCCGTTGATCACCGGGAGGTTATCTTACTCCATGACGTACAAGGGTACCACTATGAAGAGATAGCCGAGATGGTACAGGTTCCCATAGGGACTGTAAAGTCCCGATTATTCTCGGCACGAATGGCATTGCGTAAAGAGCTAGCAAAGGAGGATCGGGGATGACCTACCATTTAGAGGACCAGTTGTCAGCTTATATGGATGATGAATTAGTTGAGGAGGAAAGGCAGCAGGTCGAAGCCCATTTGGAGAGTTGTGAGTCCTGTCAGGTGCTTTTGGAAGAATTATTATCCCTAAAAAAGAGCGTTATGCATACCTTCGAAAGGATGGAGGTGCCTGCCGATCTCGAAATTCGGGTACTCCAGACCATTACAGACAAACCGAAGCCGGCAGCAGCGGGAAAAGCATGGCTGTTCCTCCCTCTTGCGGCGTGTATCACCCTTGCTACGGTTTGGTTCATGACAGGTACCGTTTTAGGGAAAACGGTTCATGCCATCTTTAGACTAATGATCGCTTTGGTATATGTGGTTCCCCATTTCGTTTCCGGTGTGCCCATATTATACGGATTGACGGTTATCCTTTCTTTACTTATTATCTCAACCTCCATTTACTCACTCAGACGACTGATACTAACCTCGACAAGCTGAAAGGGATGACAACCTTGAAAAGGATTTTTTACACATTAAGCTGTTTCGTGCTTTTCCTGCTCCTTGTTCCGGGCATGGCCTCAGCAAAGAGTATCTTTGAGCATCAGAATACGGTTGTACCTGCAGGGCAAACGGTTGATGACGTCTATGTCGTTGGAGGCAATGCTGAGGTATCGGGACAAGTAAACGGTGTACTCGTAGTCGTAAACGGAGATCTCCATCTGGGCAGCACAGCCGATATTAAAGGCGTAGTTGTCATGATTGGCGGCATAGTCAAACAAGATCCGGGAGCTGTACTCGGGGATGATATCTACAATATTTCACTGGACACGGCAACTCAAAACAGTCTGTTGATCGGAGGAGGCCTTACCCTGGGTTTATGGGTGCTGCAGCTCGCTTGCAGTTTCCTTATGATTCTAATACCTGTTCTGATCAGGATATTGGGGAAGCGAAAAATCGCCGTATTCACAGAGCGTTTTCCGACAAACTCTTATGGACGTTCCTTATATATCGGTTTCTTCGGCATTTTGATTGTCGCTGCACTCTGTGCATTGCTGCTGGTCACTGTCATTGGTATTCCTATCCTCATACTGATATTGCTTGTTGTGATCATCGCGCTGGCAATGGGAACTACAGTGGTAAGCTACCGGATCGGAGAGATGTTTCATTCACCGGAGCCAAAGCCGGATTGGATGAAAGTGCTTGTTGGCGCCTGCATATTAACCGCTATACTCAATGTTCCTTTTGTGGGATTCATTTTCTTGCTCCTTCTCTTGATGATATCTGTTGGAATTATTACGCAGTGGGCTTTCAAAAGGAAAAAACATTGACTTGATATTGCATACACAAAAGGCACCGATTACGGTGCCTTTTGTGTATGCTGAGGAAACTCTAAACTAATAAACAATGGACAAATAGAATATGTTTTACGTAACTAAGATCCAAAGTATATTCAAATTGAATACTTCTTAGTATTAAGTTGGATTAGTATGGTAAGGGTATTAATAAAAATCCAATTGAACGTCTTTCTTCTTACCATGAACAACAACCTTATTAACAGTAAGAAGGAAATCGATTTACCGGACTGTTTCTAACGTCATTTATTCCTGCTCAAAAATTCGAATTACAGGATGACCCAACTTGCTTTCGAGAGGGAAAAAGACTTGATGTGTCTCCGGTTTACTGCAACGGTGTGAGCTCCCGGGGCTACGAAGCCTTGCGCTATTTTTTTGTATTTAACTTTAGCGGCTGTTTTGTCCTCCTTAAAAATGGCCAGTGTCCCACTTTCAGAGGCTACGTATAGTTGATGTAGTCCTTCATCAAAAGCTAACACATCAGGTACTTCTCCGACTGATTGAATGGATAGGGTATGCATCGTATTTAGATCCATTGTAAGTAGTTTTGCATTGCCTTCACATGCAATAAAGGCGAGTTGGGACTGGACCGCTGTTAAAGAACTTGAAGTTGAAAGGAAAACGGTTATATATGTTCAAGCAGATAATCAATTAATTCGCATAGTAGCTATTCAAGATGTGATTCGGGCGAATGCGAAAGAGACAGTATATAAATTGAAACAAATGGGGATGCGGTCATTATATTGACAGGGGACCGGAAATCTACAGCTCAAGAGATCGGTAACCAGCTCAGCGTTGATCGATAAAGTAGCCATTGTCAAAAAAATGTCTAAAACGGGGAAAGTGGCTATGATTGGGGATAGGGTAAACGACGCTCCTGCTTTAGCTGCTTCGTCAGTAGGAATAGCTATGGGTTCCGCGGGAACAGATGTGGCACTGGAGATAGCCAATATTATACTTATGTCCGATGATCTTTCCAAAATACCGTATGCCATTTCCCTCGGACGCCGCACATCCCGAGTCATCAAGCAGAATCTGACATTTGCCATCGCAGTAGTATGCATACTAGTGATCTCCAACTTTTTTTTGGGAATTATCTTCCATCGGGTGTTGTGGGTCATGAGGGGAGTACATTACTGGTTATCCTCAGCGGTTTACGTTTATTAAGATAACATTTGACATAGAGTCATCATGCCAAACGAACGGGAGCTCTTACCATGAGTTTCCGTTTTTATTGTATAAGAGAACCCCAGATTGACTGGGGGTTCAGAAAAGCTTACAGCTAATGAGTCCTGTACGATGTGCAGGCAGCTGACATGATCTTAGTTCAATTTACTCTGGGACGAAGGCACGTTCACTTTCAGCGACTCATCACGGATGTCGCCAACAATTTCTTCAAGAAGACCCTCAATGGTTACTATGCCGGTAGTGTCCGGATATGTCCGTATCTGCGGGCATATGAACTCTGTTGTGCTGCTCAGTATTTACGTGCAAAAAGCATACATTCCGAACCTCCGTTTATGTATGTTTATCTTTTCGTGGATGATCATCTGATTTCATTCAGCAGAAAATTATCGAAAAAGAACATCTCATTTGAAGAAATCCGGATGTCAAACAGGAGCAATACGCCAACATAAGACCTATCTTACTTAAAAGATCCTTTCTCTGGAAAAAGTTGAGTGAAAGGCTTATTTCTCGTGTTCATATCCTCTGCTATCTTCATAACTTCTTCATAAGCTGCTAATTGGTTCTTCATAACTACAATATATAGTGTAACTATAAGGAGGAGATACAAATGAAAAAACTTTGGATTGGATTATCGGCATTGGTACTTGTTATGGGGATTGGAACTGCTGGCACTTACGCAGCAGCAAACAATGATTATAACAACAGCGGCTTTTTTGAGAAAATGCTGCCTTTCGCAAAAGAAATGCACCCCAACCTGTCAGAGGAACAAATCAAGAAAATGCATGAAAATTGCAGTACTTTAAGCGGGATGGGAATGTCAGGAATGATGCAAAATTCTCAATATAGCAGGGGTATGATGAACTTCTAATCCGATCATGATAAGATAAGACCTCATTGATATGAGGTCTGTCTCATTTTAACAACAAAGTAGGTGATGAAGTTCGTGAAAATTTTAGTGGTGGATGATGAAGAAAATATCTTGCAGGTTATTAAGGCTTATTTGGAAAAGAATAAATATATTGTGTACGAAGCCGATACAGGAAGAGGCGCGATTCATCTTTTTGAAACCTTAAAGCCCGATCTGATCGTGCTGGATTTGATGCTTCCAGACATGACTGGAGAGGAAGTATGCAGAATGGTACGCAAATCATCGAACGTTCCGATCCTCATGCTGACTGCAAAAAGTAGTGAGGACGATATGGTGAATGGGCTCATGATTGGAGCCGATGATTATATTACTAAACCATTCAGCCCAAGAGAACTGCTCGCTCGGGTGATTAGTCTATTAAGAAGAACCATTCAGCCGCAATTGGGGAATATGTCACTGCTGTCTTATGCCCAAGGGGATTTAACTATGGATTTGGAACGTTATGAGGTGAGAATTCATGAGGAGCCAGTATCTTTTACCCTTATGGAGTTCAAGCTACTTGAAATTTTAGCGAAGCATCCGAAGAGAGTGTTCTCACGACTTGAACTTGTCAACCTTACTCAGGGTGATACCTATGAAGGATTCGAGCGGACCATCGATGTTCATATTAAGAATATTAGACAAAAAATTGGCGATAATCCTAAACACCCTGTTTTTATTGGCACTGTATTTGGAGTGGGGTATAAATTCTTGGTGAGTCATGATGTCTAATAGAGGCGGATTGAGCAGAAAGCTTCTTATTTCCCATGTCGGTGTGGCTCTTGCGGCGCTTCTGTCTATCGTCTTGCTTGTGAACTTGGTAATGAACATCTCGTTTAACCAATATCAGAAGAACCAGCAGCAGACAGAAATACAAAGTTTACTGGACGATTTAGAAGACGCTTATAATGTGTCTACCGGCCAATGGAATACAAACGTTTGGATGACCATTTCGCACCAAGCTATGATTAGTGATTATATGGTTCGTGTTTATGATAAAGACAGTCGCTTGATTTGGGATACTAATCAAATGGGCAGGCAGATACAAGTGAATTCCCAGTCTGCGCAAGAAACCATTAAAAAAACAATCGTAAAAGGAAATCAGCAGGTAGGAACATTGGAATTTCTACCAGTGAAAGAAACGTCGCAAAGTCTGAATCAGAAATTTCTGAGAATGTTTAATACCTTATTATGGGCCGCAATGATACTCGTAATTGTCGGGACGTATCTGTTCAGCCGGTATATGGCCAAAAGCATTAGCCAACCTCTCCTAGAGATTAAAGATATCGCTTCGAAAATGAGGGAGGGGGATCTCAGCTCCCGGGTTGAAATGTTAAATCAGAATACAGAAATTGATGACGTGGGGCGTACACTCAATCATTTGGCTGATGGATTGGAGAAGCAAGATCAGTTAAGGAAATCACTGACCGCTGATGTGGCCCATGAGCTGCGAACACCCTTAACAACAATTCAAAGCCATTTGGAAGCCTTTCAGGATGGCATTTGGGAACCGACGCCGGATAAACTACAAGTGTGCCATGATCAAGTCCTGCGACTTGTCAGGCTCATCAGTGATTTGGAAAATCTGGCTGCTGTAGAGAATCCAATGGTTCAGCTTATGACGGAGATCGTCTCACTTAACGAAATCGTTGGCGAGTCTTTAAATACGGTATCCAGCCAGTTTGGGCAGGAAAGACTTTCAGCTGCCCTGATAAGTAAAAGTGACGTTTGGATCACAGGGGACCGTGCGCGGCTCCTTCAGGTTTTTGTAAATCTGATAAGCAATGCTTTCAAATACACGAGTTCTGGAAGCGTTCATATTGAAGTGTTAAAAGAGAAAGCAGAAGGCGTCGTTATCGTTTCCGATACCGGAATGGGAATATCTAAAGATGAGCTTCCCTATATCTTTGAACGTTTTTACCGCGGAGAGAAATCAAGGAACCGGAAAACTGGCGGAGCCGGAATAGGACTTGCGGTTGTTAAAGCCATAGTGGATGCTCATGCCGGAACTATTCATGTTGAAAGTGAGATAGAAAAAGGAACTACCGTTCGTGTTCGTCTTCCATTAATTCGATGAAAGGATGAGAGAAAATGATGATGGGTTATGGCTCTGGATTTGGAATATTTGGATTAGTAATCAATTTTTTATTGATCGTAGGTGTAATCTATTTGGTGATAAAATGGGTTAGGGGAGATGGGAACTCACGATTTATTGACAATACTCCAGGAAGAATCTTGGATGAACGCTTTGCAAGAGGTGAAATCACGGAGGAAGAATATTACCGGATGAAGAGCATTTTGCGGGATTAAAAATCTTAATGGAGATACGGAAACAAGGAGCCCTTCACTCTGTGAACGGCTCTTTTGTTATTTATGATTCTAGCTTATTGGGTCCAAAAGTGGGTCATGCTAACTACATAGGAACATTGCCTTTAACATGTCCAGAAGCGGTTACTACGCCTATCTGAAGCGAAAGGGGAGGGGAAACGACGTGACGCCAAAGACAACAAATTCGTAAAGAACTAAAACGTATCGAAGGAAAGTACGGGCACCGGGTGTATATTTATGAATGGCAGTCCAAGTAATTACTACTAATTTCCAGTTAAGTTCTGTAGCAATAGATTATTATACTTTGCCGCATGTTTTTGCTCATCGAGAATAATGCCATACAAAGTATCCTTAATTCTTTTCGCCATAGATTCTTTAATGATAATAACAATGTAGGTAACTTTGTGTCATTTATGTAGGCGACTTTATATCATCGGACAGTTGTCGTAGATGGTAAACAGGACCTTTTCCAACTCATAGACATATGTACAAAATACGGGTTTTGTGAGTAAGTAGTATGCAAAATAATTTAACCGGTGTACAGTGACAAACTACGTACCTCTTAAAATTGAATGACACAAAGTTTAACTCTATATAATAATAAA
>NZ_CDRJTB010000085.1:0-26653 GCF_976954365.1 Paenibacillus sp. Marseille-Q9583 | reverse complement strand
CTCTGTCCTACACTCTCTCCTTCGTCGGCGGCGTCGGATGTGTATAAGAGACGGAAATACTGACCGTGATGCCATCGCTGATGTGATACTGGACGCTTACCACCAATATTCGGAAATCATGCCCGAGCCGTTGTGGCTAACTTACCGGAAATCACTTCTTGAATCTGTCCATGGCGATGCCCCAATCGTGCGGATCATTGCTGAAATCGACAAGAAAATCATTGGTAGCGCACTCTTGTTCAGCTCTTCGGAAACGGCATACGGTAAACCAGAGCTAGGCATTCACTCCCCTATCCTACGCTTGCTTGCCGTATCCCCATCCGCTCGCGGTCTCGGTGTTGCAACCCTTCTAATTCGCGAAGCTGCAAGTAGATCTCGCGAGTTGGGTGCCACCACTTTAAATCTGCATACCTCAGAAATGATGGCTTCAGCAATCAAGCTCTACTATCGTTTAGGCTTCAAACGGGCGTATGAGACCGATCTTATGAACGGCGAAACCCTGGTACAGGGCTTCCAACTAGACCTACTAACCTCAGTCCGTACTACAGCAGGATAATTATAAAATTTGAGACAGACTAACTCGATGAATATAACGTCTTCTTAACCATTGTCTTGAAAATATAAAAAAGAAGCCTCGGGAAGCTTCCCAATGATCTTATGTGATCATTGCGGCGAACTTCCGAGGCTCATTTAATTTCCTTTTTTATAGGTAATTTCTTTAAAACTCACAGTGATATTGCCTTCATTATCAGCATCATCCAAGCGATGATCTAAAATTACAGTTACGCTGGAGGGGATGGACGAAAAGCTAGCCCCCTTCTGCTTCTTCTTTACATCATAGAGATAATAAGAAACATCCTTAACATTAAGCCCTATATTATCCTTGTGTATAAGTTCTACAGTATATGATTTTATCACGGCTACATTAGCGTCCATCCACCCCACAACTTCAATAGCCGTATCTTCATGATTGCCTTCAGTCTTAATGGAGCCGATGGAAAGACCATCTTGATTATAAAAATTAATTTTTTGTGCAGCTATTTTCAGATAATCAATATCGATGTCATGGATTCGGTTTTCGTTGATCTCTGCTGTATCCATCCAGGCAATCGTGCCCGCCGGGTTCCACTTTATTTTCTCAGAAGGTACATATTGCTCTTGTGGTAACAGCACAGTATGTAGCGAAGCTCCTTTATTATCATAAAAGGTTAATTGGCCACTCTCATCATCATGTACAAATCTCTTAAAGGTTGGTGAAAGAAACAAGGATGGCGCACCGGTCGTCGAGTGAGGGATTACCGGATATTTTAGAAAATGCACATCGTCCTTTCCTTTCCTCAGATCAAAGAACCATACATTGCCGAGGTAACTTTGCATAAATAATATTTGTTCATCAGCATTCCACTGGAATTTATAGATGTAGTCATAATCATCAGAAAGCGGCCAAAAGTCTTCCCGAAGTCGTTCAATATCTCCTGTAACAACATTATATGAGGACAAATGATATTTCCCAGCTTCTTTCGTCAGATCCGATTCCAGAAATAATAGATGATCCTCGTCCAACTTGATTAGCATATTATAGTTGTTCATAAATGCATTGTTCCAACGGTTATCGGTATCGGTCAGCTCATCGCTCCATTTCACCATCACCTCATCCGTAGCAGGATCATGGGCTAGTAAAGCGTTAACTGCATTATGGTCGCCATAGAAAAAATGAATGGTGTGATATAAGATTCCTTGTAATTCAACCACTGCCCCACCGTTTAATAGATAGTTATTTTCGGTTATGCCAATTGGTTTAGCCACCAGTTCTCCATTTGAGCTCCGTACTGCATTAAACTCCAGCCCCTTAAAGTTTGCTTCCAAGAATATAAGTTTTTTTAACTCGACAGTTGATTCCTTAGTAAGTGTGTAGCCTGTGCTTGTTTCGTTCACATTCATTAACATACCTTGCTCGCTTGTTTCGTTAATCCATAGATGAAAGGCATATTTATTATTATTTGAAATTAGAACAATATCATAGTTAGGCGTTGCGGTATTTAAATTTCCTGGTATTTGTACAGCGGTATGGATGGCTCGGACGAAAGTTTCTATGCTTTCATGATCTATATATTCAGCCTTTATGTTAGCATTCACTGAACCATGTGCTAGAGATTTCGCTACTATGATTCGCTTGATTTCCTCGTCAATTTTTAGATTATCGGCTTCTACTTGTTGCTCATTGGGTTGAAATAAGTCAAGTAAAACTACTTTTTTTGTTTCCGGCAGCTTGTAATGTCCATTTTGTCCTAATTTGGTGAAAAGACCATGATTCTCGCCCTTAATCCAGAATGAGAACTTTTCGTTTTCTTTATTCTTCATTTCAACAGTAGCTTCATAATCAGGTGCTGCAATATCAAGCTTGGCGCTGTCATACTCAGCAGTATGTATGGCTTCATTGAATTGTTCTATTAAATTATTGTCCGTTATGGTCATGGATTCACCGCTATCGTTGTGGATTGTTATGGAATTAACAGAGCTCAGATCGATCAGGGTTTGATTCACTTTATCCTTATTCCCTGTATTGATACATCCAACAATGATTACTGAAATGACTGCTAAAAGGGCTAGTAGATTTATCTTTTTCATATAGGCTCTCCCTTCGTATTCTCTCTTTTTTAACGCCAAATAGAGGATAAAGTTGTAAAAAATGAGATTTAGCACCTATAAAAAATCTAATTTACTCAAAAAAATAACCTGTAGCAATTGAATCGGATTCTTGTTCTGAGCTAAGTTAAAGCGTTTGTAGCAATAAAAAAAACCACCTTACAGGCCTGTTCTCCTGTAAGGCAGCTTCTCTTTTATCCCAAAGGTTGGATGAACTATTTAATCATTATCACTACCATGTTCAGACCCGAAAAGCCTTTAAAAAATTCACAGCCTGGCGGATATCTTCCTCTGGATTAGTGCCAACTTCCCGTTCTATAGTCAGGAAACCTGTATAACCGATGTCGTTCAGCGCTTGCAGATAATTGTTCCAGTCGACAGAACCTGCTCCAAGTGGAACTTCACGGAACGCCGAGCCGGTCTCGGCCATTTCAGCCATCTTCTCATGGTCTAATGTGGGTGCTTCATAACCATATTGACCGTAAACATCGCGCGGATCGATATCGGCAAGTTTGAGACCATCTTTAGCATGGGTGTGTACAATGTAGTCTTTTAGTGTATGAACACCTTGCACGGGATCATCACCAGTCACCATCACCATGTTGGCCGGGTCAAAATTAACAGAAACCCCTTTGGAACCCAAACCGTCGAGGAACGTCTTCAGACGCGCAGCGGGTTCTGGCCCAGTCTCAATCGCAAAGTAAGAATTCATCTCATGCGCGTATCTGCTTAGTTCCTCACAGGCGATATGCATGGTTTCATAAATTTTACTGGTGTGGTCAGAGGGAACAATACCGATATGTGTAGTTACGATATCTGTACCTAGCTCCTTGGCCAGCTCCATAATGCGTTTGGACTTTTCGATTTTGGCACGGTTCTGTGCAGGGTCCTGAAATCCATGTCCGCCTAAATCTCCAACGAGGGCAGAGATTTCGAGACCCAGTGAAGCGATGTATTCCTTCCATTCACGGCGGGCTGAAGGAGAAAGGTTAGCGGGATCAAATTCACCTTGCACCGCATAAATCTGAACTCCATCAGCCCCTGCTTCTTTTGCCTTGCGCAACCCCTCTTTTACTCCGACCTGAAAACTGTCTACGATAACGCCGATTTTGTTAGTGATAATTGGTTTAACCATGGCAATAATCCTCCTTTAAAATGAATTAGATTTGGTTCCAAACCCGCTTGATGTATTGGAGCCCAAGTCTTGTCCCCTTACGGCACTCTTCCATTCCCTCAAATTCTACAGAGATATATCCGTCGTAGCCACTTTCCTTAACGGTTCGAATGACACTCGGCATATCGATGTCTCCTTGACCAACGATGGCACCCCTCAACCAGTTCCCACCAGTAGACTGGAACCAGCCTTCGCCAGGCTGGAGATCCTGCGAACGAATATAGAAATCTTTGAAATGTACCATCGAAGCAAGCTTAATATTGTTAGTCACAGCAATAAGCGGATTCTCATCTGCGCACAGGAAGTTACCAATGTCGAGTGTTGTACGGAAGTTATCTCTCCCTACTGCGTGAACCAACGCCTGTACACGATCGCTGTGCTGAATAAAGTATCCATGATTCTCCACACTGGTTGTGATGCCCAAACCTGCGGCATAATCGGCAATTTCCCGACAAGCTTCAGCCAAATGTGGAAGCTCTTCCAAAAAGTGCGTAATTGATAGATCATTTGACGAGGCTACATCATGCCGCATCCGCTGAATGCCTAATGCCGCACAGACGTCTACTTCCCGCTTTACCCGTCCGACTTCACGCTGTCTTTCCGCTGTCTCCAGCCCGGCAAAATTCGCCCCGATAGCATAATTAGACAACTCTAGTCCACGACCTGCTGCCGTTCGTACAATCTGATCAATTAGCTCAGGATTCTCAACCAAATTGATGCCCAAGGGTACAATCTCCGCATGCTCCGCGCCCAGATCGGCGATCGTCTCAATGACTCCTTCAAGCGTAAGCTCACCCGTTGAAAAAGCTGAATGCAAACTGTAGGTACTGATTCCTAGCTTCATAGTTTCACCTCTTCGCCTTTGGCAGCGGATTCATAGATCGCGCCGAGAATCTTCATGATTGTAACGCCGTCCTGCACAGGACTAATCGGTGTAGAGCCGTTGCTGATGTTGTTCGCAAAGTGATTAATCTCATTCTGGAATGCACTGTTGAACTCAAACCCCTTATGATCGGTCTGCGGATAGATATTGACGATCGTATCCGACTGTTCTTTGACGAGGACTATCTCAGGATCAATTTCAAAGCCACCCTTGTCACCGTAGAGGCGGACCGAGCGCTCGTCTTCTTTTGCATGCAATGTAAAGCTAACATCAACCATCAGCGAAGCTCCATTCTCAAAACGAATTAGTGCATTTGCTAAATCTTCCACCGTATTGTTCGCTGCGTCGTAATCAGCGGCTTTATAGAAAGAAAGGTTCTTGATATTGGAACGATTGCCGAGCTTCCGGTAAGTATTGGCACTTACTGATACTGGATTCGGACGGCCCATCAAATACCAGCATAGATCGATCACATGGACGCCGATATCAATCAATGGTCCGCCGCCGGAGCGTTCAATATCACTGAACCAGCCGCCGGGATTACCAAGTCTCCGGAACGTCGTTGCCTTCGCATAGTAGATTTCACCGAATTCTCCTTGTTCCACCAATGTCTGAAGTAGCTGGGCATTAGAGTCATAACGTCGTACAAAGCCTACTTGCAAAATTTTACCGCTCTTTTCCACTGCCTGCTGAACCTGAAGCGCTTCTTCAACCGTGCGGCAAAGGGGCTTTTCCACAAGTACATGCTTGCCTGCCTCAAGTGCCGCGATGCTAATCTCAGCATGAGAGTTGTTCCATGTGCAGATGCTGACTGCATCTATTTCGGAATTAGCCAGCAATTCACGATAATCCGTGTATACGTTCTCCACGTTATACTCAGTAGCAACAGCTCGTGCACGCTCTTCATTCAGGTCACAAACCGCATATATGATTGTCTGCGGATTATTCCGATAAGCACTTAAGTGCATGCTGGAGATAGAGCCGGTTCCTATTACTCCAATTTTTATCATATCCATAAATACTCTCTCCTTTATTTTGCATAGGTTATGATTCGTATTATAATGATTTCAACCCTAAACACCATGCAGAACCTTGCGGTTTCATTTGTACAATTGTGCTATAGGAGGTGCAGTCAATAAATGTTGGACTATGATAAACATCTACAGGAACCCATGGACATGCCGGATCCCGAGTTTCCGATTAAAGTACATACCCAGCGCTTCAACCAAGAGGGAGTTTTGTTGTTCCCACATCATTGGCATGAGCATCTTGAGTTTCTGTTTATTGAAAGCGGTGAGGCTGTTTTTGAATGCGGACGAACACCGATCAACGTACGGGCTGGTGATTTAGTTGCTGTGAACAGCAACGAGCTGCATTATGGGGTGAGCGCTTCTTCTGATTTATTGTATTATGCGATTATTGCAGATACTTCTTTGCTGCATAGTGCGGTAAGTGACGCTGCCGAGACCAAGTTCATCGCCCCGATTCAGCAGAACCAGCTGCTGTTACGTAATCATATCCGGGGAGATCAGCACATTACAGACTGTGCACTGGCGATTATTCGGGAACTGGAACTTCGCGAATTTGGATATGAGCTGGCCGTGAAGTCCGAGCTATACCGCCTGCTAACGTTGCTATTGCGCAGACATATCGTCACCGTACTCTCACAGGCTGAGCAAGAAAGACGTATTCAAACCGTTGAACGCTTCGCACCAGTTTTGCGTTATATCGATACCCATTACCAAGAGCCCATTCAAGTTGACGAACTTGCGGCACTAACAGGGCTAAGCCGCTTCCATTTCAGTCGTCTCTTCAAAGAATTAACTGGTCATACGATATCGGAATATATAAATGCTGTCCGTTTAGACCGTGCAGATTATTTGCTAAGGCATACCCAGTTAACGATTTCTGAAATCGCTACCACAACTGGCTTCAGTGATATCTACTATTTCAGCCGGACTTTCAAAAAACATAGAAAAGTACCCCCAAGCAGTGTGAGAGGGTTTTAGTTAGGGTCAACAAAGGAAGCAGTCTTGTACGTACTATCGCTCCTTAATTTTAACATCAAAAAGGTCAGAAAAGGGTAATCCCCTCTACTGACCTTTTTTTATTTTAATAATTGCATAAAAGAAACTATCTTCCATCTTATGGGTATAATTAACATAACAAAAATATAGGAGGAGATTTCATTGAGAAAAATAATTAAACTGACTATATTAGCACTTTGCATAATGATTCTACCGGGAACAATGATTTATGCCGCATCGAACCAATCAGAAGTTTCATTATATTTCAATAATGTGGTACAAAAACAGGCAGCAGTAATATCCGAGGGGGACATTCTCTTACCTGTTGAACAGCTCTCTAAAAATTTGTTTGCTTTAATCGCTTTAGATGAAACAAGTAAAACGGTTCGAATCTACAAGCCAAATGTGAACATGGTATTGCTTGATAACAATGGAGAGATTTTCGGTAAGGTAAAAAGCCCTGCACGGTTTGCCTTTTCAACCTTATTACAAGTAGATCATTTAAAAACAGAAATTTCAGATATAAAACTTACGATTACTGATCCCGCAGATAAAACAGAAACTATCGATAATCAACAAATTAAGAAAAGCGAAGAAAACTTTTGGTTCAAAACTAACGAATTTACTTATTCGTTTAATACAAAAGGCACCTATACTATTCAAGTATTTTTTAAAGACGTAAATTCAAAAACATGGTATCCTGTCTCTGAAATTGATGTATTCGGCATATGAATTTCCGATAGTTGAATTCCCGTTTCCGTACTTCCTCACTTCTTATTATTCTTAATCACTTCATTAAAACGGTCAGGAAAGTTGGTATGTACCCCGTCTACACCCCAAACCACAGCGTTGTCCATGTTCACTTGATAATTCACTGTGTACGGAAATACCTTTAGACCCGAATTTTTCACCTGTGCGACATAGGAGGAATTTATTCTTTGAAAGTTAGGGCTAATACCAACTGCATAAGTTTTCACCCGATTGATAAAAGATTCTGGTACTTTGTAAACCGGAATATTATACCAAACAATTTGATAAAGCGGGATCTCTGGGTTAATCGAATGAAGCTTACGTAAACTCGCCTTACTAAATGAATGTACGGAAACATGATCAGACAGATTATATTTTTCAATTTGTTCATTTAATATAGTTTCGATATTCGGATTCAAAGCGGGATCTTTAATCTCAATCATATAGTCCACTTCTTTTCCAAACCTTTCAAATACCTCTTCTAAAGGCGGAATACGTAATCCAGCATATTGATCCCTAGCAAACATGGGATATTGTTCGTTAAACCAAGAGCCAGCGTCTAATTTCGAAAGCTGTTCTAAAGTATAATTCTTAACATACCCCGTTCCATTTGTCGTACGATTAATAGTTTCATCGTGAATAACAACAGGAACACGATCCTTAGTTAACTGAATGTCTAACTCGATATAATCGGTCTCCATATCAATGGCTAGTTCGAATGCAGGTATAGTATTCTCAGGAGCATATCCCGAAGCGCCACGGTGAGCAATGGTATAGACTTTGTCCGCAGGCTCGAGAATTTCCTTCACTTTAGTACGAATCCATGGAGAATAGGCATACATTGAGGTACACAATAAGATCAATAAAAATATGTGAATAAATATAAAGTACATTTTAGAATTTTGAATCCTTTGCATAAAGCTTCCCTCTTCTTTTCAATAATTTATTGTTGTTTACTTAGTGTTTTCTACAACATATCCAGTTAATTACCATTCATAATCCTATCAAATCTCCTTTTGATTTATAATTATGTAAAACCTGCGGATTATTCTAAGCTAAATCGCAAAGATGGCTGCAATAACCGCTTTAATGATATCACCTGGAAGAAAGATCACCACACTTGTTAATCTAGCCCAAATGGAAGTATTCGTAATCAATGCCATGATAGGCGCACCTATCAGATTAATCAACATTACACCAAAAATCAAATTTACGACAATCAGATTCCAAGTTCTGACATCCAGCGGATCATGCAGCATATACAATTTTTTTGATCTTCAGAAGAATCTCGAACTAAAAAAAACACTGATCCAGATTAGGATCAGCGTTTTTTGCTACACATTTTTAAACAGAATAGCTTTACTTGTTGATATGTTCCTTGATTTGTTCAGCGATTTGTTCCAGCAAAGCCTCTTTCCCTAATGCAAAGAATGCTTCATTGTAATTTTGTCTGCTTGTAATGCGATATATATTTTTCGATTTTACAGCTTTTAGGCTGCTCCAGACCTTACTTTGGTCTAGAACATTCCGGTCATTATCAGATAATAAAATGATGTGGTCTGGATTAAAGGTAGACAGTGCTTCTAGACTTGTTACTTTTCCTCCCCATGGGTCTGGTTCCGGTGTACCTGGTGCGATGAGTAATCCAAGATCATTAAAAATCATATCTGCAATACCTGTGCGGGAATAGATCCGGATTTCTTTCTCTGTAGCTTCGATTACCGCAAACGTTTCTTCATTAGTTATCTTTGTGATTTGATCATGCAGTTGTTGAGTACGTTGATCATAGGCCTTCTGCCACTCATCCATTTCTGTTTTCTTATCAAGTACCTCTGCAACAAAGGTAAACCGCTCTCTAAAAGCATTAAAGCCATAAGGAACCCTCACTGTTGGAGCAATCATATTTAGTTGATCATAGATTTTCTCTTGCGTAGGCCCTGCCAGTATCAAGTCAGGACTTGCTGCACTGATCGCTTCTAAGTTAACTTCCGTTTGAAACCATCCAACGGGCGTTACATTAGGCAGTTCTTTTTTTAGAATAGGTGTGATTTCCAGTGAATTTGCCATGTCTGTATTCCCGGTAATCACAGGTTTATATCCAAGCACTAAAAGTTCTTCAGTTGAGCCAGATACATCGGCAATTCTAACCGGGTTTACCGGTATTTCAACATCTCCCTTGGCGTCCTTAATGGTACGTGTTTCGGAGGAATTCGTAGCGACGGGTTCAGATTTTACCGCAGGTGGGGAGTTCTCTCCTTGAGCCTCCTGCCCTGAATTCCCACATCCGTACAACATCACCATCATGCATAAGGCGATTCCAACAAAAGAGATACGATTTAAACTGAACATTTTTTCCAACCCTCTCCAATCTATTGATAATCATTCTCACTACTAGCAAGTCCGATCATACACTTTGCTGATAGGGCTGAACTACCGACAGAGGGATTGAATAACGGTTTGACGGATATTTATTTGTTGTCTAACGTTTTTTTGTTAATTCAGAAGGATTTATTCCATACTGCTTCCGAAACGCCTCTGCAAAATGGCTAAAGTTATTGTAACCTACCATCGTTGCTGTTTGACTAACACTACTCTCCCCGGAACGCATGATTTCCCATGCTTTTTCTAAACGTTTGTTCCGTAAATAGGCAAAGACAGTCGTACCATACTCTTCCTTAAAACCAACTTTTAATTTGTATTCGTTAATACCCGCCAGCTTGGACAGCTCTATGAGTGATGGAGGGTTTGCCATTTGCTCGAGTATGATTTCCCTCGCTCTCCGAACGCTTTCCCGGTCAGTGCGAGATAAATGCAAGCTACGTTTTGTATGATTCTGCTCAAAAAGAAAAGCTCCGAAATATGCGGAAAGGATTTCTAATGCCTTTCCCTCTGCGTATAACCTGCGCATTGAGATATGATATGGGCAATCTCTCAATTGAACCAATAGTCGGGAGGTTTCTGGAAGAATAGGCATACGGAACATACGAAATGATTGTGTATCTAACAGCCCGGATAAACTGCAAGTACGTGGAGATCCTTGCTCTACCATCCATGAATCGAACAGTGTTACCGGTACACCAATGGACAGCAAACGGATGGGTTCAGCACTGCGATAGTGAAATTCGGCTTGGAAATCTCGCATGAGCTGTAATGAACAACTGTCGGGCACCAACTCGTGACTGTTGCCTGTTACATGAACTTCTCCGCTGCCCTGTAGACAAAAGCTAAGCTCAATCATAGCTGCTTCGGATTGAACTCGGACTAAACGATCCTCAGTGAAACGGTAGTCACTATCTACAATTTCAATCCCGGAAGATGTGATAACCCTATCGACGTATCCATGGTCACTAGGTTGTGAAAAATGCATTCGCTCTGTGGTATCCCTTATAGCGGGAGTCTCAAACAATGCATTGAAATACCCGTTATAGATGTTATGAATTGATTTTCTTATCATTAATTTATACCCTCAGCAGATCTGTAGTACGCTGTAATCCAATGTAGTGTTTTATCATGAGAGATCACCTTTATTCATGTATTAAATGATAACAATTATCATTTAGATCATTATATTCGAGACATTAGCTAAACTGCAACGAAATACAAACAACCCCTCATCCTAATGGATAAGGGGAAGTCGATTTTTGTTAATCAGCTTTTAAGTTTCGTAGCATTAATCAGATCCGGATTCAGTTTATATTATCTCTTATCTCATCGCTTTAGCTAACTCTGTGAAAATAACCCCAAGCGCGTAAGCTCCCGCATCCGGATAACCAATGCTGCGTTCACCTACCGTACCTGCTCTTCCCATACGGGCAACGATATCTGAAGTCTTCTGTGCACCGAGAACTGCCGCCTCAGCAGCTTTGACAGCTGCCAGCTTTATATCTTCGCCTTGTTCTGCGGCTTGTGTCCAGGCATCTGCAAAAGGCACAAGCGCATCAATTAATGTCTTGTCTCCAACGACAGCACCTCTCCCGAAGGATCTTTCACCCGTATCCTGAATCCCTTTGACTACAGCTTGCATCATATTGGCAAATTCCTGAATGGATAACTCCTGCTTCTGCTGCGCAGTCTTGCTCGCAGCGCGGAAGCCCGATCCCCAGATCGGCCCGGAAGCTCCTCCACAATGCTCCATAATGATCAATGAACAAGCATCAAGGAAGTCACCGATATTGCTGTGATGATTAGCTAGAATATCTTCCCATTCTACTTTCAACTGCTTAAAGCCCTTGGCTACGCTCATCCCAAAATCACCATCTCCAGCGTGGGCGTCTAGCTCGCAGAACGGTACCTCATTCTCGATAATGACCTCACTCATTTGATCAATTAAATAAACAATATTTTGCAAGGAAAACTGGTTGTTCTTAATTACCGCTGCTTCAGCATCCGTACTATTTTTAAAGGATACCATGCTGTCTGCCTTCTCTTCCTTGATGACTTCCGTATATTTCACAGGCTCAAATGAACCTTTAACCGACAATGCCGGAGTATCACACGGAGCAGATAACCATTTCTTCAGCGTCTCATCCAGTTTCATAATCGACACTGATGCGCCAGCCATATCGATGCTGGTCATATAGTTGCCGACAAATACTTTAAACACTTGCTTATTCTTTGCCGTCAATTCACGGATCACAGAATTATTTAACAAATAAAGCTCTTGCAGTGGTGTTCCACCAAATCCATTAATCAGAACAGCAACTTCTTGCAGCGACTCATCGTTCATTTGCAAGTTGCTCAGCAAGGACGTAACCATTCGCTGCGCGAGTTCATCCGCTGACACGGCTTTTTCTCTGCGAATTCCAGGTTCACCGTGAATTCCAACACCGTATTCCATCTCATCCTCTTCGATATGAAACGTCGGGGTTCCTTTGGCAGGAACGGTGCAAGATGTAAAGGCGAAGCCGATGGTGCGAACATGGTCAATCGCATGTTGCGCCGCTTCTTTTACTTCCGTCAGGGACAGTCCGGCTTCTGCCGCAGCCCCGGCAACTTTATGAACGAGAACGGTTCCGGCCACCCCTCGTTTCCCTACGGTATAGAGACTATCTTCAACGGCAATGTCATCGTCTACTTTGACATATTCCACTTGTATGCCATCTTCACTTGCGAGATGAGCCGCATTCTTAAAGTTCATGATGTCACCGCTGTAGTTCTTAATAATAAGCAGCGTCCCCTTATTACTTGCAGAGTTGCGGATCGCTTGGTAGACCTGAATCTGGGATGGAGAAGCGAACACATCACCGCACACGGCTGCATCCAGCATACCGCTGCCTACAAACCCGGCATGGGCTGGTTCATGCCCACTTCCGCCACCGCTAATAAGCGTAACTTTATCGGCATTGATCTCTTTTTTAGAAATTACTTTAAATTTATCGTTGAAATCCAGCTCAGGATGCGCTAAGACAAGTCCATTGCACATCTCCCGGACTAGCGTTTCCGGCTTGTTCATAATTTTCTTCATCTTAAAGCTCCTTACTTAGTTTATATTGACGGCCTAGTTGGTCAGCAGCCATAATCGCCGACGCTACCGCCTCCTCCGTAATTGGGAACGGCATAGAATGAATGGATTCCTCAGCAATACAAGCTTTTTTAGCAACCTCAAGAAGTTCTTCGTAAGTTACATGCTCTACTCCGATATCTTCTAAGCACACTGGAAGACCAATCGACAGACAGAAGTCCAATACTTCTCTTAATTCGGTACGGTCTGCATTTTCAAGCACCAATTGAGCAATTGTACTGAAGGCTACCTTCTCACCATGATAATAATGATGCGTTCCTTCTAAAGCTGTTAAACCATTATGGATCGCATGAATCGCAGCCAAACCTCCACTTTCAAAGCCTAGTCCCGATAACAAAATATTCGTTTCGATGATATTCTCCAAGGCTGGGGTTACGATATTCAGATCGCAAGCCTGCTTCGCTTTATAGCCATTTTCAAGCAAAGTGTCATAACACAGTTTGGCTAGACCTAGTGCGGTTATTGTTCCTTTAGCTTCCCCACAAACACCTTCACGAACCCCGCAAGGCAATCCCGCATTCACATTGGAATAAGAATTTGCTGTAGCTCTTGCTTCGAAATAAGTGGAGAGTGCATCTCCCATCCCTGCAACAAGAAATCTTGTTGGCGCTTTGGCAATGACTGTTGTATCGATCATGACTACACTTGGGCTTTGCTTGAAATAAGCATAATCATCAAACTCACCTTCTGGGGTATAGAGTACCGCGGAGTGGCTTGTTGGTGCATCAGTTGCTGCTATCGTTGGAACGATAATCAATGCTTCTCCTTCTGCTACGCATTTTGCTGTATCAATCGCCTTACCTCCACCCAAACCGATCGTACATGCACATTGATGTTCCTTAGCCAGAGCCTGTAATCTTGCGACTTCTTGTCTTGAGCATTCCCCATGGAAGCCACTTTCAACAAGCGTTATATTAAATTTCTGTTTAGTTGACTCCAATTTATCTTTCACACGTGTAACATCATCTGGATGGGCAATGAGCAGTGCGGAATCACCGAATGTTTTTACAAAATAGCCTAAATTCAAAAGTTCATTCTCACCTTGCACATATTTCGTCGGACTGATAAACGCTCTTCTCATTTTCATTCCTCCTAGGTTGTATATAGTTATTATTATAGATTGCTCTATTTCGGTATGCATGAAACAATAAGATCAGAATAAAGCGTTTTCTTATCGAGTTTTTTTGTCTTCTTATTAAGGAATAGTATTATCTTGTCCTTTTGAGCAAAAATTCGCTATAATGTTCAATATGTTTCTATAACTTACCTAGGAGAATATCGTGATGTCCAAATCTCGATTTAATTTAGAAGAAATAATTGATTTGAAGAAATGGGAGAAACTGCAGGATTCTTTATCACTCGTGACTAAAATGGCGATTCTTACCGTAGATTATAAAGGCGTTCCCGTGACTAAGCATAGCTTCTGTCAGCCTTTCTGCCAAGGCGTTCGCCAAGATTCTAATCTCTCTCCTTATTGTCAAAAATGTGATGCTCGTGCCGGCATTGAAGCTGTACGCCAGAACAAGCCTTATATTTATTTATGCCATTTCAACATTATCGATATCGCGATTCCAATTATTATTGACGATCAATATTTGGGAGCAATTATGGCTGGACAGCTTAAGCTTCGTGAACCTGATGTGTCACAGCTGGAGCAGATAGTATCTAGGCCACCTAATGTTGAGTCGAACATGAAGTTTCAAGCGCTCAAAGAGGATTACGAAGCACTACCTGTCCTATCCTACGATGAAGTAACCAAGTGCGTGGACCTACTTCTACAGTTAAGTACTTACATCGTGGAAGAAGCCATTCAAAAGCGTACTACCGTTGATTTGTACAAAAGAGTACTGACCACAGATATCGATATATCATCTTCAGCAGAATCTTTCGAGGAGACAGACCTTACTTATCGCAAAATTCAGTCTCTGCAGCAAGAGTTATCAGGAGCGCTTATTGAGACCAAATTGAAAAATGGAGCACAAAAGTTCGTCTCTTCAAATGCAGTGCTTCAGCCTGCGTTCGATTACATCTATGCACACAAAAATGAAAATTTCAGCCTAAAAGAAATGGCCAAGCTTTGTCATATCAGCCCTAGTTATTTCAGTCGCATATTTACAAAAGAAACAGGCGAGAACTTCTCCCTCTTCGTTGCCAGGCTCAAAATTGAATGGGCCAAGCAGTTGCTGGAAACCACAGACGCACCTATTAATCAAGTGAGCGATGATTTAGGATTTTGTGATACTGGTTATTTTATTAAAACGTTCAAACGGTTCGAGAATCTCACTCCGGCTGTATACCGGAATATGTATATGAATTGATTAGTTGCATTAAGGGGAAATCTGTGATTTCGCCTAATATAGCCTCTTTGATCTTTCCCTCTCCGTTTATAATAAACGTAGCAGGAAGCGCACTAACTCCGAATGAAGTAGATATTTTTCCGGTAACATCGATGACAACTGGAAAAGAAAAACTGTGATCCTTAAGATATTCTGATACAGTACCTTTAGACTCACCAACATTAATAAACAAGGTTTCTATTTGAGAACCAGTGGATTTGTGAATGTCATTCAGAAGGGGCATTTCTCGCACACATGACGTGCACCAGGAGGCCCAAAAGTTAAGCACTACAATCTGTCCCTGAAAATCGCTTAGTCGAACCTTTTTACCTTCTATAGAAGTAGCTTCAAATTCGGGAGCGATAGAGCCCACTGCAATCCTCTCAGATGAATCTCTTGTTTCATTATGGCTAAAAACCCATACAACAGTCATGACAGCTGCGATGATCACCAGCAAAGCAATGATTTGACGCATGCTCATTTCAGACCCAGACTATGATTAAAGGCTGTATACAGAGAACCAAATTTCGCATGAAATTCTTTGGTCGGACCTGAACCAACATTTCTTCCATGACTTAGAAAGACAATCTGATCAGCGATTTTATCAGCGATTTCTAACTGGTGTGTGGAGAAAATAACGGTATGCCCTTCTTCCTTGATTCTTTGGAGTAGGTCTACGAATTCATTCATCCAAAAAGGGTCAAGACCGTTGGTGGGTTCGTCCATAATTAGCAATGAAGGTTTGGCCAGCAGTGCCTGAGCAAATAAGATACGCTGACGCATTCCCTTTGAAAAGTTGTTGACCAGACGATTTCGTTTATCCTCTAGACCTACTAAGCCAAGGACTTCGTTGACTCTCGCTTTGCGATTGGGTACCCTACGGAGAGCGGCCCAAAAAGTCAGAGCTTCCTCTGCCGACAGCCCCTGATTGAATTGATAATCATCCGGCATATAACCAATTTGTTTCGAAAATTGTTTGCGTGATTTGTGCCAGTATAAACCACCCACTGAGATTTCGCCCACCGAAGGCTGAAGAATACCCGCAACCATTCGTAAAACGGTACTTTTGCCAGCCCCGTTACCGCCACATAGTGCAAGTATGCTCCCAGTGGGGATTTGAAAGCTAATCTCTTCAACTATTGTTTGCTTTTTAATAACCTTAGAGATTCCTCTTACATTCACTAAGGGGTTATCCACGAGAGCGCCCCCTTTCCCATATCCAATATACAAACAGGATCGAGCTCAACATCCAGACTAGACAGACTCCTATAAACAACAAACTACCCTTCGAACCATTTATCCATTCTACCCATTGGTAATATTCAGGTCCCAGCACTGAACCTCCGCCCAGCTTAATTACAACGAATAACCGAACAAGCTCTGCTGGGTTGAGTATTGTGAATATGACGAGCAAGGGCTTAATCCAGAGATAAGGCATTAAACCTAAAAAGGCGATCAAAAAGGTCGGCCACCCTATTACTGTGAAAAACCACACAGCAACAGAAACAGTCAACGCCTGCCAGCGGTTTCTTGATAATGAACCGATAAACAAGGCGATGGTCAAGAATAGTAAAACAAGTCCTGCGGAAAAAAACAAAAATAGAAAGTAAGTAGTAGAATCATAGGCCATGCCCAAGAATCCACTAATCATTCCCATTAAACCATAGCCGAAAGCCACAACCGTAAGTAATACGACAGCCAGCCCCACATACTTGCCAAGAATAAATGACAACGTTCCAATTGGATAAGTAGATAAAAGCTGCCAGCTACCTTCTTCCTTTTCTGAAGTCAGTGAAAAAGAGCCTAGAAATAAGGTCATAAGCGGCAGCAGATACAAAATCAGACTTAGCATGGAACCTGTAACTGCGGTGTAGCCTTGAATCTCATTTTGTGCATTAATCAGCAGTAAGCCAAGACTAAACGCACAAAATAATGCCAAAAAAGAATAAGCCCATGGATTTCGAAACCCCATTTTAATCTCTCTGCGTGCGACTTGCAGGATATCAGCCATTACATATTCATCTCTTTATCCGATGTCATACCTTCCATTTTCTCAGACTTATGCTCGTCCATATGACCTTCTCCGCCATTCATATCCATTTGCATCATATCCGTATTTTGTTTCCATTCATGCTTGGACAGATCACTTGCTGACAGAACGCTGCCAACACCTTGTTCCTTCACAAAAGCTTCGGCTGAAGCAGTGTCCTTGAAGCTGATAACTCCATAAGCCATAGGTGTGCGTAGTGTCTCATCATAGACAAAGCTGGCCTTACTGAATTCTACCCATTCTTTGTCGTTATAGTCACGGACATAGTCCTTTCCGATGTTTTTGGTTCCATTCTTGTTCTTCCATTCATTCATACAACCAATATCATCAAACTTATAATTCTTCCCGTCTTTCGTTGTTAGCTGAGTAGCAAAGGCATCGTCCTTAACCTGCATATTGCAAATCGCGCAAATATCAACTTCTTCATTAATCGCCAAAGGTTCAAACTTTTTGGAACCACAAGCCGCTAGAATTAACAAACCCACCATCAACATCAGCATTAAACTCCATTTTTTCATAACCGTAATACCCCCATATATAGTATTGTGATCACAGAGAAAAACAAAAGCAGCCAACCGGCTACCATCACCGACCCTTGCCCCTCACTAACTTGTCCAACATCTGCATGAACTGAATCCAATTGCATAAGCGGCTCTGGATCGGTGGACCATTGTTCTTTATCATTTGTATATAGATCGCTTAAAAATGTCATGCCCGGTGATTGAAAAAAGAGCTGATAAGCAGCATTTTCTGTAACTAATTGCTGATAAAATGGATTAATAGCATATGGCAGATCACTTACACCATCACCCGATACATCCAGCCCTGCGAATGAATCCCAAAAATTTCTCGTCATCTTATTATTCTTAGAATCCGTTGCCTGTGCTTCAATCACATTTGCAATAAAAGCATTTTTCTGAAAACGGTTGCCTTCTGAACCCTCAAATTGAATCCCAATATAATTTCGGAGCACCGTATTATTCTGGAGAGTATTGTCGGAGGATTGTTGCATATAGATTCCTACCCGATTTCCTTCCACGAGGTTATTTACAATCTGAGAGGTACGAACGTCAAAGAGCAGGATTCCTTGAGAATGAACATTCTGATTTTGTTTACGAAAAGAGTTTCCTGATACCATAACGTCGCTCACTCCCATCACCATCGCGCCAGTAATGTTGTATTCTCCAATATTGTTCGTAACAGATGATCCATTGATATACATACAGTGAACACCGTATCGCAAATGATAGAGCCGATTGTGATCAACCTTTGAATTGCGACTCTTCTCTAAATAAATGCCATCTCGGAGATAAGATATTTCATTCTCTCTGATATCTGAACCATTAGAGTTATAGAGATCGATGCCATTACCTCTTTTTCCCGAAGCAGCACCTTTAGGTATAAACCAACGGATTTTATTGTTTACTATAACTCCACTATCAGCCTCACGTAGTATAATGCCAAAGCCAAATGTATGTATGACTAAATCTTTCAAAGTTACCTGATCGGCTTCCACCCGAATCGCTGCTGCTTCTCCCCCGTTATGCTGCTGTATATTAAGTCCTTGAAGCTTTACCCCATCAGCCTGAATCATAACTGCAACCTCAGCATCGGGATTTGAATTTAATAGTGTTGCCCTTCCTTCCCCGCTAATCGTCAGCCTTTTATCAATTTGAACCGGACCCAGGTAAGTACCTGGAGCTAAAGTAATCGAATCTCCGATTTGGGCCGCATTAATAATCGGTTGGAGTGGAATCGCTTTCGAAGAAGTATTTGCACTGGCACTCCCACTGTAGGTCGCGATTATTAAGAAAAGGCTGAATAACATCATTAGCATTACTCTGAGGTGACAGAAACTTTTGCGTATAACCATTGTTCACCACCTATCAGCAATTCATTCTCTATCTATCATTTCCATTAAGAGAATGATCATTACGCCTAATTGTAAAGAAAAGGAAGTTGCATGCCTATAGCTCAATGTAGCTATCCCTATTAAAAAGATGTGTCTAAATTGTGAGTTATGTCACATCGTTTGCTATCCCAAATGTATGTCCATATAATAAAAAACCGCGCATAGCGCGGTTTCATTAGGTTAACTAATTATTTTCAAGGTATTGATAAACGGCCATCATTTCTTGTTTATTTAACTCCCGAATACGATTAAAAATTGAAATATCTGCTACAGCATCAATATTTGAGCTTTTAGACATAACATCACTTACATTGCCAGTTAGCCAAGTTTGTACGTCGATGCCCTCGACGATTTCCTTACGTCCCTCATCATTAATCCCACTTGCGTAACAACTAACACATGGAATCGTTAATTTATAAACACCATCATGGAGTCCATCTTCGGATATGACTTTCTTTCCTTTACAGAATGGACATGGCTGACTAGCTTTTATCTTATTAATTAGAGTGACCAGTTTTTTGTAACCAAACGCTTCATAAACATAGGTCAGCTTTTTGTATTTTCCATTCGTGAAAAACTTATCAATGATGTATTCTCTGGTTTCGGTGATATTCTCAAAATCACAAATCGTAATCTGATTATTCAAGCTAATAGATTCAATACTGCCGCTAATATCGCCCCAGAATGGCAGTGCATTTTGTAATACCATTTCATAGTGTGCAAAGCTCGCCAGCTCTAGTTCAAGCATTTTTAAAGCAACTTGTGTTTCCCTTGGCAATAAAGAAACATCCTCCGTCAGAACCATATCGCCGCCGACAATAGCTTTCATTTTTTGGAGCACCTCTAATTCACCAACGGTTCTAATCACTTGTTCAAGAGGCTGTCCAATGATCTCACGGATATCTGTGTCACCAAATTTTAGCTTCTTATGGTGATTCAGTACGGTTCCTTGACAGGTTGGACAGGTAATCATGATTTTGGATTGTTTGATATGCTCTTTAATAATCGCTTTCGATATTACCATGTAGTTCCCAATGATGTAATTAAAGCCTTCCCAAGTTCTCGTTGCCTTACTAGCTTTATCATAAAATGACTTTTCCCAATATCCGAACCAAAAAGTATGCTTTTCTGCATCCGTCATCTCATTATAACTCTTACTGATATCTTGTCCGAGTTCATTCTTAATCTCATCAAAGATGAATTTTATTTTGGGGAATTGATAGAATTTCAGAATATCCATTGCATCTGGATGCAATAAGCCATCCCAAAATGGCACATTTTTATCCTGAAGAACAACTTCAAAATCAAATTTTTCAATGACTCGACGTCCCTTGCAGCATGGACAATGATTGTCTTGATTATAGAAATCGAAGCTATTTGTATCTTTATTGGTTGGATGTGCCGTTACAATTTGGTTGATCAATCCACCAATTTCATATAGAAAAGTATATTGACTATATAAGTGTCTTTCCAGATCAATGGCGATGACAGGTGCAATGGTATCTGATTCATATTCACCATATATCAAACGCGCCATAGAAGATAAGCTTTTTAAGATGCCACCTTTATAAACGTTTTCCGCATTTTTAAAGTAGGCAATTTGATTTTCTTTTAAATAGTTAATGCCATTTTGTTGACGCAGTGTTGAAGAAATCTGCATTGGTGCGACATGATCTTCACTGTTTTGCTCGAGATAATAATTTTGATGACCGACAACTTCTAGATGCTCAACAGGTTCAAGCTGTCTTTTACCAAAATCAACGATAAAATCAGAGTTTTCCAGCATATACGAGTTATGTTCAATCATCATTATGGAGACCGATTCGTCCTGAAGAATGACTCTAATGCTATCAATGAATTGATTCAGAATATTTTGTGATAACCCTTTGGAAGGCTCGTCAAAAATGAAAAGTGTATTTGGATTTCTTGAGCCTGAAAATAGCTCGGAGACTAAATGAACACATTGAAATTCACCTGTGGATAAAGACTGTGTTTTTCTTTCCAACGTTAAATAACCCAGCCCAAGTTTGATCAATAAACTTAAACGTTTATGAGCGATGTCTTCATTTGGCAGTTCATCAATAATATCTTCAATTGAGCGCTGAAAAATATCATCAATCTCTTCGCTATATTTTGTGAGCTTTCTCTTAATATCAAGAAAAGTCGCAACCGTAGACCGGCTGGTAATCGATTGATTTCGATCCTGCCCCACAATCACCAGCTTATCCTTGGGATATCGCTTCACAAAATCCTTGGACATACACTCATTGACCAATGTAGATTTACCACAGCCAGATTCCCCAGTGAACGTTACAAGTCTATTACGGGGAATCTGAATTTCGGCGATTTGAATATTACGACAGTAAAGATCATGAAAATGATAGTATTCTGTTGGAGCTGCCTGATTTATTTCTCTATTGATCGGCGCAGGACGTGGCGATTCTTCTACGATTTTCCCGCCATATTTACCACTTCCTGGTCCAAAGAACAATCGCTCGTCCGTTATGTCTAATACGGTATCCGAATGATCAATAAGCCAAATTTGATTCTTAAATCCTAGTTGTTTTATCTGCTCTAATATTTTTAAAAGGGTTTGGTGATCCAGACCCACAGAGATTTCGTCAATGATAATTACTGTATTTTCACTGGTTGCCATGAATTCTGCCAAGTAAAGTCGTGTTAACTCTCCACCTGACAAGGTACCCATTATACGATTTAAGGTTAGATAACCAATATTCATATGGATTATGTTCTTTAGAATGTTTTGTTTACCTTCACTAATGTTTAGAACTTCTGCTAGAGAAAAAATGGTTTCAATGCTTAAGTCATTAATATCGGAAATACTCTTGTCTTGGTCTAATAACTCCATATTGTATTGTTCAGCTTCGTGATTATATCGCTTACCCTTACACTTTTTACATTCAACATTTTTAGTAGTGCCGCGACCTTTACAATCTGGGCACCAGCCTAATTCATTATTAAATGAAAAAACCTCTGGCGATAGGTTATATTGTTCTGCAATCGCAACTCGAATCTCTGTGAACACACCCGTATGTGTGCCAATGGTTGAACGAGGATTGGAAGAAATAGATGATCTCCCTAGAAAAAGTACAAGTGGCATTTCTTCCATCTGAATCGCACTGAAATTAGTCTCCATAATGTTAGGGAATAAATACTGATATTCTGCCTTTGGCAATAAAGAAACGAGACGTTTCTTGGATTCTTCGCCGATGGTTTGACAAAAGGTGGTTTTACCAGATCCGGATAAACCAGCAATCCCTAGGGATTGCTCAACTGGAAGTACTGCATCTAACTTATTAATATTGTTCGCAATCAATCGGTTGATTTTCATAGTGGTATCATCTCATCTCCATTCTCTTCATTTAGTATTGCCATGATTTATTCCATTAAAAAGGGCACTTTCCATTTTCAGAAAAGCGCCCTATTCTTGAAATTACAGTTCTGCTAATACTTTTTCAAGCTGACTGCCCATATTCGCCCAAGCATATTTAGCTCCTTCAATAGCGCCTTGGCGGGCTTTGGTCTCCTCACTAAATCCAGATTGAGCAAGATGCAGATGAACCTTACCATCTTCCTCTTTGCTCAAAGTCCAAGTAACTGTTGTACCTTCTCCGGCACTATGCCAAGTATAGGATAATGTATGTGGCTCATCTACTACGAGAACCTCGCAATCTACAATACCATCCCACCATTCATTTGGCTCTGCACGAAATTGAAATTTATGCCCTACGACTGGTTTAAAGTCATTGCTCCAAATCCATTTCGCAAGTGTATCTGAATCCGTCAAAGCGTTCCATACCTTCTCGATCGAGCTTGTAAATTGATAATCTAAGGATACATCTGGTTTCATTATTCTTCCTCCAATAAAAGTTTTAGTTTATCGATTCTTTCTTTCCAGAAGCCTTCGTAAAAAGATACCCAATCCCGAATTTCTTTCAATGGATTGGCATTCAAACGATACCTCGTTTCTCTACCAACCTTTCGAGCAACTACAAGATCAGCCTCTTTAAGAATAGACAAGTGCTTAGATACTGCAGTACGGCCCATATCAAAATGAACCGTGATTTCATGTAGGGGTAATTCATCAACATCAGCCAGGATTTGAAGTAATTTTCGCCTTGTTGGATCTGCAACAGCGTCATATACATCCCTCACTTGACTATTTTCGTTCAAAACCACCCCCACCTTTTCCGTAATATTACCTGTAGTGTGACCAATTATACTTCATCAGTACCCAATTGGACACCATTTAGTGTCTATTTGATTATAGGACACCAAAAGGTGTCGTGTCAATAATATAAAATTTTATTATCTGATTTTTTAACGGAACATGGAATGAATATCTGATTTTCGAAGACGTTCTATCTTATGTATTTTGTTTTCAATTTCTAATACGACATCATACGAAAAAGGAGGAGCATACGCCCTCCTATTATTCGTTCTTATTCCAAATTAATTGTGTTCCGTTAATTCTCAAGCTCAGGATTCCTTTACTCAATAAAGCGGCAACACTTCTTGTTTTAGCCCTGAAAAAAGATCTCCAGCTTGTTCAAAAAAGGTGTCAGGCAAATGATAGTAAGCATCTCCCATAGATACGACTTTTAATTCAGGAATGATATACATGCCCATATAGGTTCCATCCTTAAGATTGAACTTTAGCTGATACGATTTCCCTTGGGATTGCGCCTCGGCAATAGCCTCATATTCTTTATTACTTAATTCAGCTGTTTTTGCGTTGTACAGCCCATCAATGATAGACTCCACAGAAGCATGATCTGTCATTCTCTTTAACACGTCATTTCCTACATGATTAAGAACATGGATATCTTTTGCATGCTCTTTTAGATTAGACATATCCAGATATTCCTTAGCGGTCATCGTAGAATCGTTAGTCTTCGCCACGATTTCTGCCAAATAATAATGCTCCTCAACTTTAACAGCGATGCGGAATTGGGATGGGTACGTCGGAATTTCATATAACTTTCCTCCAACAGCAAACGTAGACGAAAAATCCTTTTCTACAACTTCTTCTCCATTGTTCTTTCCGATCTCTTGGTTAATATCAAAATCTATGGTACCAAGTGATTTTTCAGGCTTCATTCCTGTGAACTTAAACTGAGCACCATCACTTACGAATGCATAACGAAATCCGTTGTAATTCAAAATTTTCCGAACTCCAGTAGGAGCTGAAACTGGCGTTTGCTGCGAGATTTGTGGTGAATTCGTTAATGATGACTTTATAGGAGATGTATAAATGGCCACTCCTAACACAAGTGCAGCACAAGCAGCCATGGTTCCCCACTTCGCATATGTTCTCTTATTAATACGCCTCGCAGTGTTGGCCTTTTCCACCAGATTGCCGTCTACATAACCAATAGTCTTAAATAGATCTTTATTATTCATAGGATATAGCCCTCTTTCATAAGGTATAATTGGAGTTTTTTTCGTGTTCTAAAAAGAATCGATTTCGTTTTACTTTCACTTATTGAGAATCGAGTTGCAATATCAGCCAAAGAATCGGAATACCAGTAACGTCTCAGAAAAATATTCCGATGATCTTCATTAATCTTCAGCAGAAAATTACTTATAGATTCAGCGATTTGTTCTTCCTCATATTGACTTTCGACATTGTCTGGAGAGGATAAACAATCATTTAATTCATCAAGAATCGTATCGAATGTTTTATTCCGCTTTTTGGCCATGTAATAATCGTGTTTATTTAACGCGATATTTCGTGTGATCCTCCCCAAAAAAGATGAGAGCTTAGCAGGCGTCTTCGGCGGTATCGTTTCCCACGCTCCTAGAAAGGTATCGTTCACGCATTCTTCCGAATCTTCAAAATTAGACAGAATGTTATGAGCAATCTTGGTACAATAATTTCTATATTTTTTGGATGTTTCTTCTATTGCTGTTTCATTACGGGCAAAGTACAGCTGTATGATTTCACTATCGTCCACTCCATCACTTCCGTTCAGTTTGATTAAGGCCTCACTTATAAAGTAAGAAAAGAAGGGTTTTGGTTGCAAAAAAGTTTTTTCTTATGTACTAGTGCGGGAAATTATTTTATGTCTTCATAAGCTTCGACATTCAATGCCAATAATATGACGTGTGATCTTATCCTTTTGATTCCTATGAAAAAGGCCGGTGTACCCTTTAACGGGTAACACCGGCCAATTTATTAAAAGTAGAACCTATAGAGGACTTGCTGCACCATTCTATATGCAGTTTGTAAAAGATATCTTTTGCCTCTGCTTCTTGTGTACCTGCTCCAACTGGTGGATGGACTACTAAGATATTGTTTCCACACTTGGTAAAGGCTCAGCTTCTGAAAGGATATTTTTTTGCTGGATGGTCGGAAAAACAAGTAATTGGGTAGTTCCATTAAGACTTTGTCCTGATCTCCCTGTCTGTAGATAATAGAGTAATTACTCCCGAATTACAGTCCAGTCTGTATTTATAATTGTTTTATAAACCAGGGCTTAATTAATGGTATGACCACGGCTGGTTGCATAGCTTTTGTATGATCCATTTGGGTTCCCGTTAGCATTTCAACATCCCAGCCTAAATCACACAGCTTCGTCGTATTCTTCTTTAATATCCCAGCAATATCAACGGTAACATTCCCAAAATTCTCACCATATACGATAGTATCATCTTCTCCTGCAAAAGCTAATTTTGGAAGACTAAGCAAATGGTGAATACTACGATCATCAAAAGCAGTGAGGCTCTCGTATAAGGCAACAAATTGAGCTGTTACACGGGTATCCATTGATACTTTGATGTTGTCCCAGTCTATCTCATCAGGATACTCTGTTTCAATAGAGCTTTTTTCAGCTGCCTCATTTTGATTATTCAAAGCTTGGGTATGTGTTTTTTGAGTTACAGTCAGCATCTCTTGATAGGGACCATTATAAGGCGGAAAACCTCCCATGACCAAGCTTTCCAGACGATTTGTTCTGATAGCCAATTGTAGGCCAATTAAAGCTAGCCAAGAATAACCGTAGTAGCTAAAGCTCTTAACGTTCATTTCATCAGCAATGAGGAGCAGATCCTTCACAATATGGTCTACGGTTACGTTGTCCACTGGATGTTGAAAGAGATGACCTTCATAATCAAAATAAAGCACTTGAAACGTATCCGCGAGACCTTCAACAAAATGTTTACCTAATTCAGGATCTACGCCCCATAGCTTTAGATTTTCTGCCTCCTGATTGTACACGGATTTTTTAGCGATAGGTAACATAATGGTTGGACGATCTGATCCTCCTGTCAATCCTACTTCTATAGCTGAATGGTTGGTTAATCGTATGATTTTTTTCAAACAATCCTCTCC
>NZ_CDRJTB010000084.1:0-26858 GCF_976954365.1 Paenibacillus sp. Marseille-Q9583 | reverse complement strand
GTTGATTGCACGTTGTGTGCTCGCGAATAAATTAATAGGACTGAAAGTGCATTGGCTTCACGTGCTAGGATTAGTTTGTATTTTTGTAATAACGACAATTATTTGCTTTACGAATGAAATAGTTATTAGCGTTCTTATCTTTATTGTTGTATTGGGTCTATTGACATTTATTAATAGGGTACAAATTAAAAATATATATTTAATGCTGAAAAAAACTATTAAATAAAAATTGTGAAAAGGTGGAATCATGTTCAAAATTGCCGTAGCCGGAACAGGTTACGTCGGCCTTGTCGCCGGCGTATGCTTTGCTGAAGTGGGTCATCATGTCACTTGTGTAGATATTGACGAGAACAAAGTCCAGTTAATGAAGTCGGGGGTATCTCCGATTTATGAAGCGGATCTGGAAGAGCTGATGCAGAAGAATTACGCTGCCGGAAGAATTGAATATACAACCGATTATGCTAAGGCTTATCGCGATGCAGACGCCATCTTTATTGGTGTAGGTACGCCGGAGCAACCGGATGGATCAGCGAATCTTTCATACATAGCTACCGTAGCCAGACAGATCGCCGAAACGATTGAGCGAGATTGTCTGGTCGTTGTGAAATCCACGGTTCCTGTCGGTACGAATGATAAGGTGGAGCAGTTCATCCATGATTTCTTACCTCGTAATTCCACTGGTGTCACAGGTAATGGTAACGGAAGTGGTCGGAAGATTAGGGTTGAGGTTGCATCGAATCCTGAATTCTTGGCTCAGGGAACTGCGGTCAAAGATACTTTATACGCTGCCAGAATTATTATTGGCACGGAAAGTCAGTGGGCCGAAGATATTCTCAAGCAAATCTATGAGCCATTCCATATCCCGATTGTCTCCGTTCGTAGAAGATCGGCAGAGATGATTAAGTATGCTTCCAATGACTTCTTAGCTCTGAAAATTTCTTATATGAATGAGATCGCGAACCTCTGCGAGCTTGTTGGCGCGGATATCCAGGATGTTGCTCGAGGGATGTCGTTCGATGAACGGATCGGTGGCAAGTTCTTGAATGCGGGTATTGGTTATGGAGGCAGCTGTTTCCCTAAAGATACTAAGGCACTGGATTATTTAGCCCGGCAACATGGCTATGAATTGAAAACCGTTAAAGCGGCAATTGATGTAAATACCAGTCAGAAAAAGGTTCTTTACAAGAAGGCTACTAAACGATTGATTACCTTTAACGGTCTAAAGGTGGCTGTGCTTGGGTTGACCTTTAAACCAGGAACAGATGATTTACGGGAAGCCGCTTCTTTAGAGAATATACCACTACTCTTGGAGCAAGGCGCCGATATCTATGCTTTTGATCCGGTTGGATATAAGAACTTCTCTCGCCAATTTCCGGAAGGTAGCCATGGCAACGGTAGTATTCGGTATGTAGAGAATATCGAGGCTGCACTTGATGGAGCTAATGTGTGTTTTGTGTTTACGGAATGGGGAGAGATCAAAGCTGTAGCGCCTAAACAATATAAGCAGCTAATGCGTACACCTCTGGTTTATGATGGACGGAATATATATGATGTAGAGGAAATGCAGGCAGCGGGTATTGAATATTACTCAATCGGTAGATAATGGGGCAACTCTATGATCGATAGCAGGGGGGACAATGTAGTGAATTATAACTCTTTAGATATTGAGCACAAGATTCTGGTTACCGGAGCCGCTGGATTTATCGGTGCGAGTCTCTCTGGGCGATTACTGGAGCAAGGCTGTCAAGTCATTGGAATTGATAATATTAATGATTATTATGAAACAGACCTCAAGGAAGAGCGACTCAAGCTGTTACAGCCATATGAGAGATTTACGTTTGTCAAGGGCGATATTTCTGACAAGGAACTAATCGTGGAACTCTTCCAAGAATATAAGCCTTCTATAGTAGTGAATTTGGCTGCTCAAGCAGGAGTACGTTATTCGATTGAGAATCCTGATGTGTATATCCAAAGTAATATCATCGGCTTCTTTAATATTCTTGAGGCATGCCGTAACTTCCCCGTAGAGCATCTTTTGTATGCTTCATCTAGCTCGGTATATGGATCTAATCAGAAGGTACCTTTTGAGGAAAGCGATCGTGTTGATCACCCGGAATCCTTGTATGCTGCGACCAAGAAATCCAATGAATTGTTGGCTCAGACCTATAGTCATCTCTACCAGATTCCAGCGACTGGCTTACGCTTCTTCACGGTATATGGTCCAATGGGGCGGCCGGATATGGCCTATTTCGGCTTTACCAAGAAGTATTTTAACGATGAGACGATTCATATTTTTAATAATGGTGATTTCGAGCATGATCTGTACCGTGATTTTACATACATTGATGATATTATTGAGGGTATTGAACGAATATTGTGCAACCCGCCGCAATCTCAGGTTCCGCATAATGTATACAACATCGGTAATAATAGCCCAGAGAAATTAATGGTATTCATTGAAACGCTGGAGAAATGCTTAAGCAAGAGTACCGGAAACAAGGTTGTATTTAAGAAGGTATTTGAACCTATTAAGCTAGGGGATGTACCTGCGACTTATGCATCAACTGATCTATTGCAGGCAGCTGTGGGTTTCAAACCAAGCACTTCCATAGAAAAAGGATTACAGCGTTTTACCGATTGGTATGTGGAGTACTATAATGTGAGGTAATGACAAACCAATCAAGGAGAGCTATGCGAGATACGCTTACGAAAAAAAAATTGCGCAAGAATAGGAAGCGAGCGCTCATTCTATTCTTGCCTATCCTGTTAATACTACTAACACTATTCTCAGGCTATTTCATCACATTCGACCAATCCCCCCAACTCTCGGACGCCATTATCATCCTCAGCGGTGGAGGGGGACGAGTGGAGGAAGGGGCCACTCTGTATAACGAGGGTTATGCTTCCAGTATCATCCTATCCAATGCGCGCGAGTCTATAAGTCATTCCGGCAACATGCTCCAAACCGCCCTTGCGCTAGGCATCCCAGCATCCATTATCTTTACCGAAAACGAAGCTCTCAGCACTTATCAAAATGCACTTTATACCCTTCCGATTATGCAGGAGTATGGCTTCAAGTCTGCGATCGTTGTATCGTCGGATTTTCATATGCGGCGGGTTAAGTTTATTTTTGAACATGTGTATAAGGACTCGCGGATCGAGCTTTCGTATGTTGGTTCGGATTCGGGCTATAATGCCCAGTGGTGGTGGAGCGACAGGTATAGCCGGGAGACTACGTTCAATGAGTATGTAAAAATGATTGGCAACACTCTCGGTTACAATGGGCCAGAGGCGAAAAGTATTCTTGATCAGATTAAGAATTGGTTTCGTTAGCTTACTTCAGGATGGATTCTTTCATTTAGATAATCATCGTAACGTATGGAATACCATATACTTTATCCGAGGTGAACCTTATGAACGAAGCAAACTCAGTCTGTAAATCATGTGGTAGCACTACATTCACCAAAGGTGAAATGAGCAGAGGGGATTCAAACCTTCTGCCCATTGGTAAAACCTTTTCTTTTGGCTCACCGCTTATCTTCACATTTTGTAAAAAGTGTGGAGAAGTAGCTTCCATAAAAGTTACCAAACCCGAGAAATTTTGAGTTATTAATTTAGGGCTGTATTATTGGAGGATATAAGACGATTTTTAGAACTAATCCTTATATTATTTCCTTCCCTCTTCCATCAACTAATAATTAATCACAAAATAACCCATCCTAACCGTAGCGAACCTACGGTTTTTTATTTATAATAATTATTATCTGGATTTCATAAAGCGTTCAAAAAATCTGTAAAAAGTCGTATTTTCGTGTGATATACTTAACACAGTGTTTTGAGATGTTGTGAAAGTGAATATTATGTAAAATATTCTTTAATATAACTGTACACAGTAATGAATAGAGACTAGGATGGTGAACTATCGATGCACATCGTCGTCGTTGGCCTGAATTATCGTACGGCTCCCGTAGAGGTTAGGGAACAGTTTGCTTTTGCGGAGAGTGATCTTCCGGCAGCGCTCCATCAATTGATGGAGACGAAGGGTGTGCTGGAAGGGGTCGTAGTAGCCACCTGCAACCGTACGGAAATTTATGTGGTGATGGACCGCCTTCATATGGCAGGTTATTTCATCCGCGGCTTTATGGAGCAGTGGTTTGGCGTGAAAAACGAGCAATTTGCACAGCATATGTATATATATGAAGACGAGCAGGCGATTGCGCATTTGTTCCGCGTGACCTGCGGCCTGGATTCCATGGTGATTGGCGAAACGCAGATCCTGGGACAGGTGCGAAGTTCTTTTCTCACGGCTCAGGCTGAGGGTGTAACTGGAACTTGGTTCAATCGGTTATTTAAACAAGCGGTGACACTCGGCAAAAGAGCACATAGTGAAACGTCCATCGGCGAAAGCGCAGTATCTGTCAGTTATGCGGCAGTGGAGCTGGGCAAGCGGATTTTTGGCATGTTCACTGGTAAAAGAGTACTGATTCTCGGGGCCGGCAAAATGAGCGAGCTCACTGTAAAGCATCTATATAGTAGTGGTGCGGCTGAGGTGATTGTCGCTAACCGTACGCTGTCGCGTGCGATTGAACTGGCAGAGAAGTTCTCGGGTAAGCCGAGCACGATTGAAGATGCGTTAAAAACTCTTAATGAAGTAGATATCGTGATCAGCTCAACGGGAGCTGACGGGTATGTACTTTCGGCAGATCAGGTAGCGAATGCTATGAAGCGTCGCCCTTCGCGGCCGCTTTTTATGATTGATATAGCTGTACCCCGTGATATTGATCCTGCGTCGGCTAATGTGCCAGATGTTTTTTTGTATGATATTGACGACCTGGAGGGCATAGTGGAGAGTAACCTGGAAATGCGTCGGAGTGAAGCTGCGAAGATTGAAGTAATGATCAGCGAGGAAATGGATGAGTTCCAGCTGTGGCTTAAGACGCTTGGCGTGAGACCGGTGATCCGGGCGCTTCAGGATAAGTCGAATGCGATTCATGAGGAAACGATGGAGAGTCTGTTCAATAAGCTGCCTGAGCTGGACGAGCATCAGCGCAAGGTGATTCGTCGTTTGACCAAAAGCATTGTGAACCAGATGATGCATGATCCAATCAATGTAATTAAAGAGATGTCCGGTGGTAAGCAGGGAAATGAAGCGCTTGATTATTTCTCCAAAATCTTTGCGCTACAGGAACAGCTCGAATCCAATTCAGATGGCGGAGATTCCGCCCCGGTTAAGCAGTCTAGTTCCACAGAACGTACTGCCGGTAGCGGCGATTTTTCTGTGCCTAAGACGGTGCTTGCTCCGGCAGGCCTGTTGGGTAGGTGAGTGATATGCAACTGCTGAACGGAATATATGATGCCGCTCTGCTGCTATATGCCCTGAGCCTGCTGTTTGTTTTCTCGGATTGCCTTTATCGCAACCCGAGTGGGAAGCGGTTAGGCACGGGGCTTCTTGTTGTTGTGGGTCTTTTGCAAGCTGCAGGACTCGGGATTCGTTTCTCTCAGGAGAAGGGGCTGCCCATTTTTACACCTTATGATTTCTTGTTCTGGTTTGCATTTAGTATTGTGCTGACTTCGCTTGCGGTGGCTTTCACACGTGGGGGCGAGTTTACGATTCTGCTGCTTAGTATGGCTGGTTTCAGTGTTTTTCTGTTAAATCGGGTGTGGCTGACGGCGGGGGGACATACGCTTGAGACTTGGAGCGCGGTGTATGGCTGGCTGACGATGCATGTGATTTTGGCCAACTTGAGTTTTGCTGCACTGACACTTGGGACGGTATTTGCAATATTGTATTTATTTCTGCACACCAGACTTAAAAGCAAGCAATGGAGTGACCGAATTCGTCGTTTACCGAACTTAGAGACTACAGATAAATATTCTTACACCGCTATTCTGGTGGGGACTCCTTTGCTGGCAATATCGCTGGTGGTGGCTAGCTTATCTATTGTATCTGAGGGACGGACGTTATTATTGAAGGATTTAAAAGTACTAACGACACTTATTGGCCTTGGAATTTACATATTTTATATTATCTTTAAGAAATCCGGGCGGAGAAGTGGAGTAAGTATGGCTCGCTGGGCGATTTTAGGATATGCTTTTACTATCTTGAATTTTTTGTTGAATTCTTTGTCTGGTTTTCACGGTTGGAGCGGGGAGTGAAGGACATGACGCGTTTTTTACCCATAATGCTAAATTGTGAAGGGCAACAGGTTGTGGTTATTGGCGGTGGTGCCGTGGCTGAACGGAAGGTGAGCGGGCTGTTGGAAGCTGGAGCGGTGGTTAAGGTGATTAGTCCCTCTTTGACAGATACACTTGTCGCTCAAGCGAAAAAGGGTCTCATGACCTGGCATGATCGCGCTTATGCTCCCGGAGATCTCCGTGGGGCCTTTCTCGTATATGCAGCCACTAACGATAGAACGATTAATGAAGAGGTTGCGCAGGAGTCTAAGCGACTTGGCATTCATGTGAATGTGGCTAGCCATGCGGAAGCGGGGGATTTTATCACGCCCGGAGTTGTACGTAGGGGGCGTTTGACGGTAGCTGTATCTACTTCGGGTGCTGGTCCGCTTGCGGCTGCGAAGATTAAAAGTGTGCTTGAAGAGGCGCTGGATGCGGCGTATGAGCCATATTTGGATTTTTTACATACCATGCGAACTCGGATTAAGGCAAAAGAATCTTCTGCTGAAGTTCGTGGAAAGCTTTTGCGGAAGCTTGAGGCACTCGATGTGTTAAATGAGATGAAGAATGGTAGCTTTATTGCGTGGAGCCCGGAGGATATGGATGCTTGGATTGATGTTCATCGGGTGGAGTGAAAGTGCGCGTAGACACTGTGAAGATTACAAAATTAGGTTAGATTAATGATATGAGTACGGCTAAAATGGCTGAAATAGTCGAAAGAACGGCAATAATGCCTCCTAATTGAGTAATAGTCGCCGATAGAGATAAATGAAGGGTATTAATACCCTTGAATTGCTCTAAAACGCTCATATCAGTCAAAAGAGGGGCAGAAATACCCCTAAATTGAGCAATAGTCGTCAAAAGAGATAAATGAAGGGTATTAATACCCTTGAATTGCTCTAAAACGCTCATATCAGCCAAAAGAAGGGCAGAAATACCCCTAAATTGAGCTATAACCGACGAAGGAGCTAAATAAAGGGCAAAAATGCCCTTTAAATAGTACGAAGTAGCTTTGGTTAGTTTGAATTACTATATATGTTCTACAGTGAAGAGTATGAGGCAGACGTTATCAGGAGGAATGGACAATGCGTAAGATTATTGTGGGGAGTAGACAGAGTGCGCTTGCGTTGACTCAAACAGGGCATGTGATTGCGGATCTGGAGCGACTGAGCGAGGAGCATGGTTTTGGATTCACTTTTGAAGTGAAAAAGATTGTTACCAAAGGGGACCGCATCCTTGATGTCACCTTGTCCAAGGTAGGCGGCAAAGGGTTGTTCGTGAAGGAAATCGAGCAGGCCATGCTGGAAAAGGAAATCGACATGGCGGTACACAGTATGAAGGACATGCCCTCCGAGCTGCCGGAGGGACTGATCAACGGCGCTGTGCCGAAGCGCGTCGATCCGCGCGATGCACTAATCTCTAACGGAGGCGTCTCGCTGGACGAGTTGCCTCCGGGCGCATGCGTAGGCACAAGCAGCCTACGCCGTTCTAGCCAGCTAGCTGCGCTGCGGCCTGATCTGGTTATTGAGCCCGTGCGCGGCAACATTGACTCGCGGCTGGGCAAGCTGGAGAGCGGCGAATACGACGCGATCCTGCTTGCGGCAGCGGGGTTGTCGCGCATGGGCTGGCAGGATCGCGTGAGCGCCTACCTGCCGCCGGAAGTTTGCCTGCCCGCTGTAGGGCAGGGCGCACTCGGCATCGAGTGCCGCGCAGATGACGCCGACCTTCGGAAGCTGCTAGCGTTATACAACGACGCCGATACAGCGTTAACGGTGGCGGCGGAGCGCACGTTCCTTGGCGCGCTGAACGGCGGCTGCCAAGTGCCAATTGGAGCTTATGCGGTGCTTGACACAACTGGCGAAGCTGCTGCTACAGAGCACCAAATAATCTCCTTAACCGGAATGGTGGGAACACCTGACGGTGCAACGATTTTGAAAGAAACTTGCACGGGGGTAGACCCAGTACAGCTCGGCGAAGAAGTCGCTAAGAAGCTGATCGCAAGAGGAGCGGAGAAGATACTGTCAGACGTTAGGGGATGAGGGGATTGACGGGGAAGGTTTATTTGGTAGGTGCAGGTCCCGGGGATGCAAAGCTGATTACTGTAAAAGGCCTCGAGTGTATTCGAAAAAGCGACGTGCTGGTGTATGATCGGCTGGCAAGTCCTAGATTGCTAAAATGCATGAAGCCCGGCGGCGAGAAAATCTATGTAGGCAAGCTGCCGGATCGCCACACGATGAAGCAGGAAGAGATTAATCAATTGTTAGTTGATCTGGCTTTACAGGGGAAAACAGTGGTGCGGCTGAAGGGTGGAGATCCTACGATTTTTGGCCGCGTAGGTGAAGAAGCGGAGCTGCTGCGCAAAAATGGGATCTATTACGAAATCGTACCGGGTATCACGTCGGCGATCAGCGTACCTGCTTATGCAGGTATACCTGTCACGCACCGCGATCATGCTTCTTCCCTGTCGATTATCACCGGACATGAGAGTCCAGATAAACTGGATCATTCCATTCATTGGGATAAAGTAACGAATGCCACGGGGACGTTAGTGTTCCTGATGGGCGTAGCTAAAATAGGATATATCAGTGCCCAGCTGATCAAGCATGGGCGTCCGCCAGAAACACCAGTGGCGCTGGTGCGCTGGGGTACCCGCGCAGATCAGGAGACGTTGACGGGAACGCTCGCCGATATTGAGGCGAAGGTGAAGGCGGCGGATTTTCAGCCGCCGGCCGTCATCGTCGTTGGCGACGTGGTGCTGCAGCGGGAGCAGCTCAAGTGGGCTGAGGCGATGCCGTTATTCGGCAAACGCATCGTGGTGACACGGGCTCGGAGCCAAGCGAGCGAGCTGGTGGATATGATTGAGGAACTCGGCGGGGAACCCTACGAGTTCCCGGTGATCGAGACGATCATGCCGGAAGGCGCAGAGAAGAAGGAGAAGATTGTAGCGGCGTTTGGCGCGCTGGAATCGTACGACTGGGTATTCTTCACTAGCCCGAACGGCGTGGAGTTTTTTTGGCGCCACTTGGCGGAGCAGGGGGCGGACATTCGGGGACTTCACCGCGCAAGGATTGCAGCGGTGGGGCCGGGTACAGCAGCCGCGCTGGCGCAGCGCGGGGTGATTGCTGAGGAGCTTCCGGCGAAGTTTCAGGCGGAAGGTCTGATTGAGAAGTTCGGTCCCCAGCTGCTGCCGGGGCAGAACGTGCTGTTGCCGCGCGGCGATCTGGGGCGCGAATGGCTGCCGGCCAAGCTGAGAGAGCTTGGCCTTCAGGTCACAGACGTCGATACCTATGAGACGGTTGTGACGGGTGAGGATGATGATGAGCTGTTGAAGCTGCTGGAGGAGGGGCGCGTTCACGCGGTGACTTTTACTAGTTCTTCAACGGTGCGCAATTTCATCCACATTCTGAAAAGAATGGGGATGGAAGATCCACTCCCATTGCTAGCTAATGTGAAAATAGCCTGCATCGGGCCATTAACCGAGCAGACTGCAGTGGAGGCGGGGCTTACTCCGGGACTGCTACCTGAAGAAGCAACTATTAATAGTCTGGTGCAGGAACTCTGCCGCTGGAATGCGGAGACTCAGCTACAAAAAGCTTGAATTACGCCAATAGAACATCGGCTTTACAACATCGTCTGTAGTTGTATCTAAGCTCGGAAGCGCCACGCCGCTATTGTAAGTAACTTAAGTAACATTAAATTGGCCACCAAACGCAGGTACTGTTGAAGCTCAGAGTATGATGGATGGCGAAGTTGTAAACTAACTGGTGTGTGTATGGGTGAGTAAGTTTATGTGTGTATGTATAAAGTTCACGCAGTTCTAAGTGATATATTAGATGTTGGGTACTTGGATTAGTATGCAATCTAGTGGAAATATAGCTTTTAATCTGGTTACGAGACTGGTATGAGGTCTGTTAGCATGAGGTCTGATTGAGGTTTAGTTGCACTTTATACACTTAAATTCTCTGGATATCAGCGAAGATTGTTTTTAGTTGTAATATATGCAATTGAATATGCGCTAAAACAGGGGTTTTCGCTCTTTTGTAATAAATAACTGTAGAGAGTGCAACTAAAGCTTACAGTTACGATATAACATCAAAATAACTGCACAAACTACAACTAAGCAGCCGCAGTTAGTCAACGATCGAGGGTTTGGTTATATATTTTATTTTCAGGAGGATGAACAAATGAGCTTTCCAATTACACGTCACCGTCGCCTACGCGGTTCTGCTGGAATTCGCGGTATGGTGCGGGAGACCGTACTGAATGTGCTGGATTTTGTACAGCCTATATTTGTGACTTATGGAACAGGTGTGAAGAATGAGATTAGCTCGATGCCGGGCGTGTACCATTTTTCGCTGGATACTTTAAAAGCAGAAGTGGACGAGATTGCCGCACTAGGCATTCCGGCTGTACTGTTATTCGGGATTCCTGAAACGAAGGATGCAATCGGTTCTTCCGGTTTCGCAGAGGATGGAATTGTGCAAGAGGCTACTCGCTTGATCAAGCAGTGGTACCCTGAGCTGTTGGTCGTTGCAGATACCTGCCTTTGTGAATTTACGGATCACGGACATTGCGGGATGGTGCATACGCATACGGTAAATGGCGTGGTACACGGTGATGTCATCAACGATGCTTCGCTAGAGCTGTTGACTCGTACGGCGGTATCCCAAGCTAAAGCTGGAGCAGATATTATTGCCCCTTCGAATATGATGGATGGATTCGTACACGCGATTCGTGCTGGGCTCGATGAGAATGGCTTTGAGCATGTGCCGATTATGTCGTATTCGGTCAAATATGCTTCGGCATTTTATGGCCCTTTCCGCGAAGCTGCGGATTCGGCACCTCAGTTCGGGAATCGCAAAACGTATCAAATGGACCCTGCCAATCTGCGCGAAGCGCTCCGTGAAGCAGAATCCGATGTGCTGGAAGGCGCAGATATGTTAATGGTGAAGCCGGCTCTGGCTTACTTGGACGTGATTCGTACGATCCGCGACCAGTTCGATTTGCCTCTTGTGGCTTACAATGTGAGTGGCGAATATTCCATGGTAAAAGCAGCAGCGATGCAAGGCTGGATTGACGAGCAAGCCGTTGTGCTGGAAATGCTGACTGGCATGAAACGGGCCGGAGCGGATATTATTATTACTTATTTTGCAAAAGATGCTGCGCGCTGGCTGCGTGGTTAATCTCTTTCACAATGATATCGCTGCATAGGCAGTCCCCTTATACCTGTGTGACCAAGAACAGAATAGGAGTGAAGATAGATGAGTAATGAGCCGATGGCGCGTAAAGAGGAAGCGTCCCGTAAGGCTTTTGATGAAGCAAAACAATATATTCCCGGTGGGGTGAACAGCCCTGTACGGGCGTTCAAATCCGTAGGATTGACTCCGGTTTATGTGGATCATGGGATCGGATCGCGTATTTATGATATCGACGGCAACAGCTTTATCGACTATGTATGCTCATGGGGACCGCTGATTATGGGTCATGCGCATCCTGAGGTTGTAAAGGCATTGCAGGAGACGGCGGTAAAAGGGACAAGCTTTGGCGCACCAACTTTACTTGAAACTGAAATGGCAAAAACGGTTGTCGAGCGTGTAGCCTCTGTAGACATCGTGCGTATGGTTAACTCCGGAACGGAAGCGACGATGAGCGCGATTCGTTTGGCACGTGGTTATACTGGACGCAGCAAAATCTTAAAGTTCGAGGGATCCTACCACGGTCATGCGGATAGTCTGCTCATTAAAGCGGGTTCCGGTGTAGCCACATTAGGTCTGCCGGATAGCCCGGGCGTTCCTGAAGGTGTTGCAGTAAACACGATTACAGTTCCATACAATGATTTGGAGTCCACTCAGTTTGCTTTCGAACGTTTTGGCAGTGAGATTGCCGCAGTGATCGTAGAGCCGATTGCCGGCAACATGGGGGTTGTACCACCACTTCCGGGATTCCTAGAAGGACTTCGTAAGTTAACTTCAGACCATGGATCTTTGCTTATTTTTGATGAAGTAATGACAGGATTCCGTGTCAATCGTGGCTGTGCGCAAGGCTTGTTCAACATTACTCCGGATATTACCTGCTTCGGCAAAGTCATCGGCGGAGGACTTCCAGTAGGCGCTTATGGCGGCAAAAGAGAGATTATGGAGCAAATCGCTCCTACGGGACCGATTTATCAGGCGGGCACACTTAGTGGTAATCCATTAGCGATGGCGGCAGGACTCACTACGTTGAAGCTACTGACACCGGAAGTTTATGATCGTCTGGAACAATTAGGGGCGCGTCTGGAAGCAGGCTTGAAAAAGAATTCCATCGAGACTGGCATTCCGCTGACCATTAACCGCGTGGGCTCGATGGTCTGTCCGTTCTTCACGGAAGGACCAGTAACTAACTTTGAAACGGCCAAGACTAGCAACACGGATCTATTCCGTCGTTATTTTGGTCATATGCTGAGCCAAGGGATTAGCGTTCCACCTTCACAGTTTGAAGGCATGTTCGTATCGGCTGCGCATAGTGAGCAGGATATTGATGATACCATTGAGGTCCATTATAACGCCCTGAAAGCCCTTTGAGTAACGGAGCCGGAGATCGAACCGGTGGTGGAGCTTGGACTAGACGTGGAGAGTGGCTGGAAGTCACACCCGGCAAAATCATTACGGGAGCCGAGGACTCTGAAGCTGCGATTGACAAATGGCTGCTGGAAACTGTAGGGATGCCTGAGAAGCTTCATCTGCGTCTGCGCCGCGAGGGAGGCATTCAGTGGAAGGGGGACCGACTGCGGCTGGCACTTTTTCCGGATCGTGAAGCTGGCATTGAACCGGTATGGGAAGAGCTTGAGGTGCTGTATGAGGATGATTTTTGCCTGGTTGCCCACAAGCCGGCAGGCATGGCGGTTCATCCGGATGGCAGTGGTTTAGGTGTAACGCTGGATCACCTTGTAGCTGCGCATTATGTCGCTACCGGTGTTAGTGCAGCTGTAAGGCATATTCACCGACTGGACAAGGATACAACAGGCCCGGTGATGTACGCGAAGAATGAGTTCGCACAGCTTGTCCTAGACGAGAATATGCGTGAAAAAAGCATCTCGCGGCTCTACGCCGCGATCATCGAAGGCACAGTGCCGCCTACGCTTAAAGTGATCGACGTGCCGATTGGGCGCGATCGTCATCATGCGGCGCGGAGAAGAGTCTCGCCGGGCGGACAATCCGCCGTGACTCGAATCCTCGGACGCGAAGCACTGCATGGCGGTAGTCTGGTGCATGTGCAGCTGGAGACCGGAAGGACGCATCAGATTCGCGTCCATCTCAGCCATATGGGTCATCCCTTATATGGGGATGCACTATATGGCGGCCCGGTCTGGGCTTCCAGCGCTGCCGGCCGACATGCGCTCCATGGCGAGATGCTGTCTTTCCGCCACCCTTGGAGCGGTGAACAACTGCAAGTAAGCGATCCGTGGCCGGAAGATATGCATCAGCTGCGGGAGCTGCTGTCTGAAGCGCCTTGACGGCTACGTTATAAACCTGAGAATCGTGGTATCAGCAAATGCTGGTATTAAGGTTCTTTTTTTATCTATTTTTTCGTAGGGTATATAATTTTCTGTTTTTTCAGAAAGAAGCTTCTACCTATGTCCTAATAGTAAAAGCAGCATATAATACTTTGTTCATGCGGAGTAGTCATTTTATTGGCCGGCAAATAGGTTCGAATAGTCCCTGTATTTATGAAATTAATAGCATCCTGTCCGGTTAGTGCTACCAAAGTTGTCATGCCTTTCTGTTTGAAGCATATACATGTGGGGAGTAACATTTTGGGCTTATGCTCTGGGCCTGTCTCAGGGTTAGATTATGCCAAGAAGGAGGACATATCCCGTGTTTGATCAGTCCCACGGCTTGCGGTTTGATATTTATGAACGCATTCACCTATCGGAAGAGCTTCCGGGAATAGCTGAGCTGGAGGAGGTTGAACTACTTCCGGAAATCCAGGTGATTCAGCGGGAGGATCGTGCCGAGTTATATGGTCAGCTGTTGCTTACCGGACTCTACCGGAGTGAAGATGACCGAACACAACGTCTGGAGCATGCCATTCCCGTAGAAATCACTGTTCCGCTTACACGCGTCAGCTCGATTGAAGATATTGGGGTGGAGATCGAGAATTTTGATATTGATCTGCTCACGATGCGTACTGTGAATATAACAGGCGTATTATCCCTGCGGGGAATCGGTGGTGCGGAGCCTCAACCACAACCGGCCTGGCAGCAGGAAGAGTACACAGTGGCTTATTCCCCTCTCAGTGATGACAGGGTAATCGAAGCATCTGCTGAGAACCAAGAACACGAAAATGATGCACTTTATGAAAATTCACAGTGGACCTTTGGTGAGGATGCATCGGAGGTTGCTGTAGAAGAACATGAGCATGCAGAAGCGAATGCAGAAGCAACAGAGGCCCCGCTGGTCTCAAGCGGAGCGGGTCAATCGTCCCCTATAGTTAATTTCTCATCCGCTCATGAGAAGGACAAGGGCGCGAAAGCCCGGACGCATAGTCTGGATTCGCAAACTGAGGATTCCAAAGCAGGTATAGCGGATTACTGGTTTAAAGCTGAGTCACAAAATGAAGCAGAGGCTACTCAGCTGAATCAAGTTAGCCAGGCGAGTCAAGCGGATCAGGAGCAAGAATCTGAATATACTTTTGCTTCAAGAGAAACTGCTGTTCCAGCAGCTAATGCTGATGCGGATCAAGATATTGCCGTATTCGCTTCGGAAAACGGGGCCAATAATGAGCTCCATGCACAAGAAGAGAATGCTCAGCCGATCCACGAGAATACGAATGAAGTTTTTGTTTCTCAAGAGACTGTGCCACAGTCAGAGGAGAAGCAAGACCTTAAGATTGCGCTAGGTAGTAAGAAAGAAGCAGAGGTTCCAGCCAAAGAACATCTTACCTTCTCTTCATTACTCAGCTCTAGCCGTTCCCGTAAAGAACAGGAAGCCCTTCAGTCTGAAGGAACTGCATCGGCTGCAGCGATCATTCCAGAAGCGGGAAATAATACAGAGTGGAAGAGTAGATTCATTACCGGAGCAGACGGCGCTAACTTGTTCCGGAAGGTTCGACTTTGCATCGTACAGCGTGAAGAAACGCTGGATACGATCGCAGAGAAGTATCAGCTAAGTGCGCGGGAGCTGGGAATGTATAATCGATTGTCTGGGCAGAGTGTAGAAGAAGGGCAAGTGTTGTACATTCCGTAGTTGAATTACAATGCATACTCACATGAATAGGTGAATCCCGATCTGATAGTAGATCGGGATTTTTGTCAAATATAAGAATATATAAGTTTCACGTTATACATTATCCTTATACTTCTCGAATAAACGCTTACCGTCCGTAAAAGGACGTCGAAGGCGTTTATTCTTGTGTGACCGGAGAACGTTAGAATGCGGGGTATCTAACCAACGCAGAGTGATGAATCGAATGAAAATTCGACATATGCACGCTATAAGTCGAAATTCCGCTTAAAGTCCCGCTGTAGAAGCCTATTCAGGTTGACTAGGGATGACTCAAAATGTATTATGGAGTAAGCAATATCTAAGTAAAGACTGGGAACGGGAAGAGTAGGCGGTCAGCCCTTCAGAGAGCGGAATGCAAGTGCTGTGACATTCCGTAGGATACAGCCACCGAAGTCGCCCCGGAGTCGCCCTTCTGAGCTTGTCTTCATGGATATGAAAGATAAGTTAGGATGTGGCCGGTAGCAGCCGTTATCTGTACGAGTGTCGCGCTAAGCTTCTGAACCGTAAGGTGAAAGAAGTGCAGGTTTATTTTTCATTGGCGCGAAACAAAGGTGGTACCGCGAAAGAATGGCCTTTCGTCCTTTGAGACGAGGGGTCTTTTTGTTTTTTAGAAACCAACTACAAGTAACCAAGTGGAGGTATCAGAGAATGGCTGACCAAAACAATCTAACAGCGGCAGAGTTGCCGAACTTGCAAGATACAGCGGCAGATGCTGCCGCTGCAAATGATTCTAAGAATGAAATGCCAACCACGTATGATCCAAAATCGGCAGAAACCAAGTGGTATTCCTACTGGACAGAGGGTGGATATTTCCGTGCAGGCGGGCGTCCAGATGCAAAAGCATACAGCATTGTAATCCCGCCGCCAAACGTAACGGGAATGCTACACATTGGTCATGCGCTTGATTTTACGCTTCAGGATATCCTGATTCGTACAAAACGGATGCAAGGCTTCGACACGTTGTGGCTACCAGGTACAGACCATGCCGGTATCGCAACGCAGACAAAGGTAGAGCAAAAGCTGCGTGAGCAGGGAATTTCTAGACATGATCTCGGCCGCGAGAAGTTCCTGGATCAGGTGTGGGAGTGGAAAGATAAATATGCGAACACCATTCATGAGCAGTGGGCTAAGATGGGGCTTTCCCTTGACTATTCCCGCGAACGGTTTACCTTGGATGAAGGGTTGTCGAAAGCTGTACGCGAGGTTTTCGTTAAGCTCTATAATAAAGGCTTAATCTACCGCGGCAAACGCATTATCAACTGGGACCCGGCGGCTCGTACAGCATTGTCGGATATCGAGGTTGAATATAAAGAAGTTAATGGTCACTTGTATCATCTGCGTTACCCGCTTAAAGACGGTAGCGGATTTATTACAGTAGCTACCACACGTCCGGAGACCATGCTGGGTGATACAGCGGTTGCTGTTCATCCGGAAGACGATCGTTATAAAGATCTGATCGGCAAAACGTTGATCTTGCCGATTATTGGCCGTGAGATTCCGATTATCGCTGATGATTATGTAGACAAAGAGTTTGGTAGTGGTGCGGTTAAGATTACACCAGCTCATGATCCGAATGACTTCGAGATGGGTCAACGTCACAATTTACCGCAGATTAACGTAATGGATGAGAGCGGTACGATGAATGAAGAAGCAGGACCTTACCAAGGTCAAGACCGGAGTGTATGTCGTAAGGCCATTACTGCTGACCTGAAGGAGCAAGGTGTGCTGATCAATATCGAAGATCATGTGCATCAAGTTGGCCACAGTGAACGCTCTGGAGCCGTTGTTGAACCCTACTTGTCCACACAATGGTTTGTAAAGATGCAGCCACTGGCTGAAGCTGCCATCAATGCACAGAAGGATGGGAACGGAGTTAACTTTGTACCGGACCGTTTCGAGAGAACTTACCTGAACTGGATCGAGAACGTACGTGATTGGTGTATTTCCCGTCAGCTGTGGTGGGGACATCGCATTCCAGCATGGTATTCCGAGTCTACTGGTGAATTGGTTGTGGCAAATGACGAGGAAGAAGCGCGCCGGATCAGTGGTCTAACCGACTTGAAACAGGACGAAGATGTACTGGATACCTGGTTTAGCTCTAATCTGTGGCCTTTTGCCACACTAGGATGGCCAGATGAGAACAGTGCAGATTTCAAACGCTACTATCCGAACGATGTGCTCGTAACAGGCTACGATATTATTTATTTCTGGGTAGCGCGGATGATCTTCTCAGCTCTTGAATTTACCGGAGAGAAACCCTTCTCAGATGTATTGATGCATGGTTTAGTACGGGATTCCGAAGGTCAAAAAATGTCCAAATCACTCGGGAATGGCGTAGACCCCCTTGAAGTAATCGAGAAGTATGGCGCAGATGCAATGCGTTACATGATTTCTACCGGAAGTACAGCTGGACAGGATCTACGTTTCCGTTGGGAAAAGGTTGAGCAGGCGCGTAATTTCGCCAATAAGATCTGGAATGCATCACGCTTTGCGTTGATGAATTTGGAAGGCGTAAGCTTTGAGAATATTGACATTTCGGGTGAGCTAAGTACTGCTGATCGCTGGATTTTGCACCGTCTGAACGAAACTTCTCGTGAGATTACGCGTCTAATTGACTCGTACGAGTTCGGTGAGACCGGTCGCCAGCTGTACAACTTCATTTGGGACGATCTATGTGACTGGTATATTGAGTTCGCGAAGCTGTCACTTTACGGATCAGACGCCGCGGCCAAAGCGAAGACACAGTCTGTACTTGCCTATGTACTAGACCGCACAATGCGCTTGATTCATCCGTTTATGCCGTTTATTTCGGAAGAGATCTGGCAGCACCTTCCGCATGAAGGGGAGACGATTACGCTGGCTGCATGGCCGGAGTATGATGCTGCTCTGGAGAATCCGCAAGCCGTAGCGGAAATGAACCTGCTGATGGATGTAATCCGGGCCGTTCGTAATATCCGGGCTGAAGTGAATGTACCGATGAGCAAAAAGGTTGAATTGATCATCAAAGCGGGTAATGAAGAGACGCTGAGTATTATCACCCGTAACGACAACTACATTGGACGCTTCTGTAATACGTCTTCCTTCGAAGCGGGCCTGAATCCAGAAACGCCGGATAAGGTAATGTCCGCTGTAGTAACAGGAGCAGAACTGCTTCTGCCATTGTCGGGACTCATTGATATTGAACAAGAAATCGCCCGTCTGGAAAAAGAAGTGCAGACGCTGAACAGCGAAGTAGAACGCGTAGAGAAAAAGCTGAGCAATCAAGGCTTCGTGGACAAAGCTCCTGCTAAAGTTATCGAAGAGGAACGGGCGAAGCAGGCAGATTATTCTGCTAAACGTGAGAAAGTACTTGCCCGCATCGCAGAGCTGAGAGGATAAGAGACATGGATGACCTAAATCGGGGCGGAAGTACCGCCCCTCTTGCGACATACACCGAAGCGGTTAATTGGATCAAGAGCCTAATCCCTTTTGGGATACGGCCAGGTTTAGATAGAATCGAGATGTTGATGGACAAGCTGGGAAATCCGCACCGTCGGCTGAAGTTTATTCATGTGGCGGGTACGAACGGCAAAGGTTCAACTTGTGCTTTTTTGACTAGTGCACTTATACAAAGCGGCTATTCAGTAGGCACCTTTACATCTCCGTATATTACAAAGTTCACGAACAGGTTCCAATATAATAATACGGACATCTCTGAAGAAACGCTTGTCGAGCTGGTTAATCAATTACGTCCACTAGTCCAAGAAATTTCGGAAACGGAGTTTGGCTCACCTACGATGTTCGAGGTAACTACAGCTGTGGCCATTCTATTTTTTGCGGGCGTCTCTTGTCCTGATGTTGTCGTATGGGAGACCGGGCTTGGGGGAAGGCTGGATGTAACGAACATCGTGACTCCGATTGTTTCTGTGATTACTAATGTTGGTCATGATCACATGGATATTTTGGGAGATACGCTAGAGAAGATTGCAATGGAGAAAGCCGGAATTATTAAGACGGGCGTACCTGTTGTTAGCTGCGTAACTCAGCCGGAAGTCGTAGCGGTTCTGAAAGAGAAAGCAGCGGCCTGCCGCTCTACTCTTTATCTTGCCGGAGAAGATTTTAGCTATAAGGCTAATGAAATCCGTGAGGATGTGCAGACTTTTCATTTTAAGGGTCCCTTTCGTTCGCTTGAACTTGGGATCGTAATGAAAGGTGAGCACCAGATTAGCAATGCGGCAGCTGCCATGATGGTACTTGAGGTTCTGCGTCAGTATATGGCCTTTATGCTTGAGGATGAAGATGTGCTTGAAGGTTTGCGCCACGCATTCTGGGCTGGAAGGCTGGAAGAGGTAAGTACGTCTCCAAGGATTGTACTGGATGGAGCACATAATCCGGAAGGTGCGGAGAGTCTTGCAAAAAGTCTGCCTCAGCTCTATCAATACGGTAAATTAAATTTACTTATGGGAATGCTGTCAAATAAGCATCATGAATCCTACTTTAAGCATATACTGCCTATAGTGGATACGCTCATCCTGACCGAACCGGATTTTCAGAACAAAATGGACGCGAAGAATCTGCAAGTTATCGCAGAAAGTCTGCGGGAGAAATATGCCAAGGAAAACTTGGCAATCATAGTAGAACATAATTGGGGAAAAGCGCTGCAGCTACTGAAGTCGATTACAGCGGAGGATGACCTTGCCGTCGTATCTGGTACGCTGTATTTAATCTCTGACGTACGCGGTACACTTTTGCAGCAACCCGATACTGAAAAAGGCTGGTGACGACTGTTGGATACTACTGAACGTGTGCATTTTATAGGGATCGGCGGCTACGGAATGAGCGCGATTGCCCGGGTAATGCTAGAAATGGGATATACAGTTACGGGCTCCGATGTGGCTGCCCAAGAATTAACGGATAAATTGATTGCTAAAGGTGCCAAGATTTATATCGGGCATACAGCAGAACAAGTCAAAGGTGCAGATCTAGTCGTATACTCTACGGCTTTGTCTAGTGATAATGTGGAATGGGTGGAAGCTGAGCGTCTTAAGATTCCAATTCTGCATCGTTCGCAAATGTTAGCCCGTTTATTGAATGAACGTAAAGGGGTAGCCGTTGCTGGAGCACACGGGAAAACTACCACCTCCTCCATGATTGCACTTGTGATGGAAGAGTGCGACGTTGATCCAACGTATATTATCGGTGGAGAGATTATGAATGTAGGTACGAATGCAAAGGCGGGACAAGGTGAGTTTGTAGTAGCGGAAGCGGATGAGAGTGATGGCTCTTTCCTGCACTATCATCCTTGGCTTGGGATCGTTACGAATGTTGAAGCGGATCACTTAGAAAATTACGACGGAGACTTTAACCGTCTTAAGGCTGCATACGTGCAGTTCATGAACCAAACGCGCGAAGATGGAACTGCTATAGTATGCGCTGACGACGAGAATGTGATTTCTCTTTTACCTGAAGTAATAGGTAAGGTAATTACTTATGGCATCAAGTCGAACACTGCGGATTATATTGCCACTGATATCGTTCTAGGCGATCGTCAAGTATCGTACACGATGAATCATAATGGAGAAGTGCTTGGACGGATTGAACTCTCCGTTCCCGGACAGTACAATCTTTATAATTCAATGGCAGCGGTAATCGCTTGTTTGAAATCAGGGATTTCTTTCGAGGAAATCGCTGAAGCGATTGTGAAATTCCATGGTGCGAAGCGCCGTTTTCAAGTGCTCGGAGAAGTCAATGACATTCTGGTCATTGATGATTATGCGCATCACCCTACAGAGATTCAGGCAACGATCAGTGCTGCCAAGGCAACAGGAAAACGGATTATTGCGGTATTCCAGCCCCAGCGCTATACACGTACTTTCTTCCTGTTAGATGCTTTCAGCCGTGCCTTTAGCGAAGCTGACGAAGTCATCATCACTGATATTTACTCTCCGGCTGGAGAGAAACAGATCGAAGGTGTTACTTCTGCGAAGCTGGTTGAGCTAATCGTTAAGAACAGTAATGCGGGCGCGAGACATCTGCCAACCAAAGAAGATGTGCTTGCTGATCTGACACCTCGTATTGCTCCGGGTGATCTGGTGATTACGATGGGCGCAGGCGATATCTGGAAGGTCGGATACGCACTTGCAGACGGTTTGAAGAAGAAGCATTAAGTTTACAAACTGAGGCTAATTCGAGGATGATTATATTCTCTATTCAATAGCACTTCCCCAAAATTCCCTTCAGATAATCCTTGTGTTTATCTGAAGGGAGTTTAGAGGGAAGTGTTTTTTTGGTATTGTTAACGTATTTACTGATATAGTTATAAAGTGCTATAGTGCTGTCAGAAGAGGATCGATTTTTTAACGTATATTTGGGATCCCCACAAAGTACCCGAGTACGCATCGAAGCAAAGTCGCACTTTGTGGGGATATTTTCGCATAGGTGGTGACGTATGAGCTCCCTGCTAGAAATTAGGACACTAATTTATTTGTTTATTTTCGGAAATTTATTTATATTACTGCTTATAACCAATTATCGAAGTACTGCTGTTAAAGATACAGCCTCCACCTTGTTCATCCGGTCAAAGGAGGTTCAGCTACTCTTTTGGTGTTCGATTTTAATGTGGGATTATCTCCCTCATGCGTTGTCCATTCCGCTTAGCAATGCTCTGATGCTTGGAGGGTGCTGTCTCGAAATTACAGCGTTACTGCTGATGATGGGAGTACTGGGGCCAAGAATAAAGCGATATTACATCATTCTTTCGATATTGAGTGCAATCAGTTTTAGTATCATCGCATTATTTTTTAATCAAACCAACTTGCGTATCGCCTGTACTTCACTTTGGTCTATACTGTTTGTAGTTTATCCGGCTTATCATCTAACTGTGAATAAAAAGGCTACACCTCTTCAAAAAATATTAGGTGTATTATTTTATGTATTTGCAGCGATTATGCTGATGCGGGCACTTGTTGCACTGATTTGGGAGCCCGAGATGAATGTGTTCTCCACCAATCTTACGCAGTATTTGTATTATCTGGGGATGTATTTATTATTTATTGTGGGGGCTGCCGGTTTTATTCTTCTCTCAAATGAGCATTCCTTCGTCAAACTAAAAAGAATAGCCAGTTATGATGATTTGACTGGGATTCTAAACCGTGGGGCATTTCTTCAGGAAGCGGAGATAAAGCTTGAAAAGGCAGTTCGAGAGCATGCCTACTTCTCATTTTTGCTATTGGATTTGGATTATTTTAAACAGGTCAACGATACTTATGGTCATGATATCGGTGACATTGTGCTGGAAGAGTTCGCATCGACGATTAAAGATAATCTCGGAAATGGCGATTTGTTTGGCAGACTGGGGGGCGAGGAATTCGCAGTCATACTCTGTGGGGTAGATGAGCAAAGCTGCGATCAGAAAGCTGAAGCACTTCGTGAGGCGATAATGAATACTTCTACTAATAAGGTTCAACAGGGGTACACAGTTAGTATAGGTGTAATTACGATCATGCCAGATCAGGAGATTTCGATAAATAAGTTGTACAAGCTAAGCGACAAGGCATTATATCAGGCTAAACAAGAGGGAAGAAATAGAGTCATCAGATACCGATATGTATACTGAGAGTCAGGAATACTAGGGGAGGTGAACTTCACTTATATGCATCTGGATCTCCAGACACTGCTGGTGTGTCTCTTTTTGTGGCAATCGTTCACGGTGCTGCTTATCGTGGTGTATCGTTTACGCTATGCGCAGGAACAGACTTCTTCATTGTTTATCACAGCAAAATATTTGCAACTAGCAGCCTTGATCCTTTTATTGCTGAAGGATTTTATGGATTCGCCGCTCAGTCTACCGATCATAGCACTTCTTTCTTTGGCTGGAGGTACGCTTGAAAGCTTGGCGCTTCTAATGCTTCTTAGAGTATTTGGGAGCAAGGTTGAGAGATATTATTCTATATTATTCGGAGTATCCATTCTCGTTGTGGTGCTTATGTATTTGTTGATGCCAAAGGATCCTCTCGTTATTCCAGTCGCTTGTCTGGGGGGAGTTCTGATTATAGCCTATCCTGCTTATATACTATGTCTGAAGGTCATGGAGACTTCGCTACAAATCATAATGGGACTGCTATATTGTCTTGTCATCTTGTCGTTGGCGGGTAGAGCCTTGGAACCGCTGTATTCCGTATTAGGAATCAATACACAAGTTGCACAATTTCTTTATTTGTTTTTTTATCTCGGGATTTATTTGTATATGTTTCTAGGAACCGCGGGAATTATGCTGCTTTATAGAGAGGATTCCTTTGCAGAAATGGAGCGGGTAGCAACTTATGATGAGTTGACCGGTATTTTGAATCGCAGGTCGTTCGTTCTGCGTGCTCGGCCTTTAATAGCTGCTTTAGCGATGAAGAAACTGCCCTATTCTTTTTTACTGCTGGATGTCGATCACTTTAAGAGCATAAATGATAATTACGGCCATAATACAGGTGACCAAGTACTAACTGATTTGGCTTCTAAAATAGAGCAACAGCTTGGTCAAGGTGATCTGATTGGAAGATTTGGGGGAGAAGAGTTCGCAGTGCTCCTGCACAGAGCCGATGAGAAGAGTAGTGATGTTATTGCTGAAGGAATGCGCACAGCTGTTATAGGTTCAATGATTCATGGCGTACCGCTGCACTACACGATAAGTATTGGAGTCATTACGATAGAATCGGGCGAACGTTGTTCTCTAAATAATCTCTACAAACTTTGTGATAATGCATTGTATCAAGCTAAGAAAAAGGGTCGGAACTGCGTTGTTAGAAGCTACGAAATATAAAAGTGTCTTCCTTTCGTCATTAGATGAGGAGGACACTTTTTTGTTTGCATAGGGAATAGTTCAGAATACCTAATGAGTATAAAATTTTGAAGTAGAAAATTCATGTTCGTGTATTGCTGGAAAAGTGTTTTTTTTGCTTCGTACTTCAAAAAATAGCGATATATATAGGTTTATCGCAATGATTTTCGAACAAAGTATGAAAATATATAAAAATTTTAAAGGTTTCCCTATAAATCGACAAAAATTTTATGTGAAATGAGTTACTATTGAACTGCATCTAAAGTTGCAGTGATAAGTAGAGAGGATTTATATAAAAAATTCAAGGAGCCAGAGTCATGCGAGAAAGAATGCTGTTCCTTTCAGCACAGAATCAAAGCGCAGAGGATCTAGAAGGAGAAATGAGAACAGGGAGTATTCTCGAGATTTTGCTAGGAAAATTTGATATTGATTTGCTGACGTATGCCAGTACGCACAAGGATATGTCTACAAATGATGGAACTGCACTAACGGTTCATTACATTAACGGGTGCATTACCTCGTGGAGATCTATGCTGCGTCCCTTACATATATTACGGAATTTCACTAATCGGAGTCATGCGGAGAAAGACATGAAGAGTACCATCATGGAACTTTGTAGATCGAATAATTACAGACATGTATTTATATCGCATAGCTTGCTGGGAAATTGCATTGATATGGTTCGTAATCTGCTTCCAGAGGCCAGTGTTATTACAGATACGTATCGTTTTGAGAGCGGGCTTGCCGTTGGAAAAGAAATTGGGAAGCCGAGCAGCAGTAATCCTTATTATAAACTAAATGAGGCTTTGGTTCGGCGGAATAAGCGGAGACTAATGAATAAAACGGGTGTACTCTTGGCAACCTCGGAATGGGATGCCCTTTCATTCAAATCTCTATCCTTTGCGGATGCCCGTAAAGTTCATGTTGTTCCTCATTTCATAAAAATGAATGAATACGACGCTTTTACTGAGCCTGTTGCAAAAGAAAATTCAATGGTACTGCACTGGAATATGAACACCAGACAGGGGATTAGAGCTGCTCAAAACTTCTTTAAGAAAAGCTACCCTTTGATTAAAGAACAAGTGCCTGATATCAAGTGTTACATCACCAGTCATGAGGTTCATACGGATGTGTTGTCGCTTGTAAAGGATGATGTATCGGTCTATATCACTGGACCTTTGAAACCGTCTGCTGATTATATACGTCGTGCTAAAGCGGTTCTTGTGCCTATCCTTGAAGGTTGTGAAGTCTCCAGAAACATTCTGGAATCATGGGCACTCAAAACGCCGGTGGTTACAAGTTCTATAGTGTGCGAGCGATTGAACTGTGAGCATAACCGTAATATTTTGCTTGCTAATACCTCAGTTGATGTTGTTGCTAGTGTAATAACGTTGTTAAAGAATCCTGAGATGGCAACGATTATTGCTGATCGGGCGCATCGCACATTGTTGAAGGATTACGAAGTGAATTATGTGAAGAATAAGATTCTTAGTCTTGTGTAAAAGGTACGCCGGAGAAGGCACTGCCTGCAGTATATGAAAAAAACCGTGAGGACGTTTTAAGGTCCTACGCGGTTTTTTTCATTTTTGTATAATTTACAGCAGGTTGCGGCGCAATTCTTCTGGAGATTTCGGAGACAACATTCCAAGTGGAATATCGAATACTGTACGCGCTCCGCTCTGTCCTTCTTGACTCATACGCTGAGCGGCTCTGGCATAGGCCACGAGAACACTAGCTGTAAATTCTGGATTGCTCTCCAGCTTCAGGCCGAATTCAACAATCTGCTTCGTACCTTCCCCTGTTACACCACTGCGAATAACAAACCCGCCGTGCGGAATTCCGCTATGCTGAGCTGCCAATTCTTCTTCAGTGATGAAAGTAACCGTAGTATCATAATCTGCAAAATAGTTCGGCATATTCACGATTTCTGCACGAATGCGTTCTTGATCTGCCCCTGCCTCAGCCACTACAAAACACTCTCTAAGGTGTTTTTGGCGAGTGGTAAGCTCTGGTGTTTCACCAGCGCGAATGGCCTCAATAACCTCTTGTACTGGAACGGTATATTGTACACCAGCTTTAACTCCATCTACTCTGCGGATCGCATCGGAGTGGCCTTGGCTAACGCCTTTGCCCCAGAAGGTGTATTCTTTACCTTGTGGAAGAATAGCTTCAGCGAGCAGACGATTCATTGAGAATAAGCCTGGATCCCAACCAGTAGAAATTACGCTGAGTGTTCCACCTTGTTTAGCTGCGGCGTCAACGGTCTCATAGAACTCGGGGATTTTGGCATGAGTATCAAAGCTGTCCACGGTATTAAACATCCGGGCAATGGCTGGTGTTTGTTCTGGCAGATCGGTAGCCGATCCTCCGCATAGAATCATAACATCCACTTTACCCTTATATTGTTCGACGGCAGAGATGTGTTCGAACTTCACACCGGCTTCTCCGGCTTCCAGTTGTCCAGGTTCTCTGCGCGTAAAGATCGCAACTAGCTCGATATCTTCACTTTGGTTGATAGCCTTACGTACACCTTTTCCTAAATTTCCGTAGCCTACAATAGCTGCTTGAATTTTTTGTTTCAGAAGAAGCCCTCCTAATCAGTAGTGAACTAA